>CAVJBW010000015.1:0-14667 GCA_963647625.1 Lachnospiraceae bacterium | reverse complement strand
AGAACGATCCGATCCATCCGATAAATAGCGCCTGCCTTACTTGCCAGTTCCAATAATTTCTTATGAGATAAACTGTAAACAATCTCAGCTTCCTCATAAGTAAGAAACTGCTTTCTGAGTTTTCGTGCCGTTTGCTTAACCTCATTTACTGTCTGCACCGGCAAACCATTCCTTGTTTCCATATGCATTTCCTTTCAATGAAATTGACCATGACGCTTATTTTCACTGCCACAAAAAACTTCCTTATGTCCGCAAATGAGTACCTGTCTCATTTCCAACAAACAAAAAAAGAGCACCCTTCTGAAATTTCTTTCAAAAAGGTGCTCTATAAGACAACAAATGTGTCTTTGAGTTCTATATGACAAATTCGCTATTGGCCATTATCATACTCTATCAATGGCCAAATGTTGTCAGTTTGTTGTCAACATTTCATTCAATGTCCGTCAAGCCGCGTAAATACGGGACTTATTTATCAATACTTTTCATAGTCGGAAACAACAACACATCCCTTATCGCCGGTGAATCCGTCATCAACATGCACAGTCTATCAATACCATATCCGATACCACCTGTTGGAGGCATACCCACTTCCAAAGCATTGAGGAAGTCCTCATCGGTATGCTGTGCTTCTTCGTCACCAGCATCTGCATTGGCATCCTGCTGAGCGAAACGCTCTCTTTGGTCGATTGGGTCATTTAACTCAGAATAAGCATTACACATTTCCCAGCCATTCATGAACATCTCAAAACGCTCAACAAGCTCAGGGTTGTCTGGCTTTTTCTTGGTTAAAGGCGAAATCTCGATTGGGTGGTCTGTGACGAAGGTAGGTTGGATCAGATGATCCTCTACAAATTCCTCAAAGAACAAGCTCAGGATGTGACCCTTGGTGTGCCACTCTTCGAACTCGATTCCCTTTTCCTTTGCAAGAGCCTTTGCTTCCTCGGTATCTTTCACCTGGGCAAAGTCGATACCTGTATATTTCTTGACAGCATCTGTCATAGTAATGCGCTCGAAAGGCTTGCCAAGGTCCATTTCAATACCCTGGTATATGATGGTGGTAGAACCGGTTACTTCCTGGGCAATGTGACGATACATCTCCTCGGTAAGGTCCATCATGCCATTGTAGTCGGTGTAAGCTTGGTAAAGCTCCATCAAAGTAAACTCTGGGTTGTGACGAGTATCAAGACCTTCATTACGGAACACACGGCCGATCTCGTAGACACGCTCCATGCCACCAACAATCAAACGCTTCAAGTAAAGCTCAAGAGAAATACGCAGCTTTAAGTCCTCATTCAAAGCGTTGAAGTGGGTTTCAAAAGGACGAGCCTCGGCACCACCTGGATTGGCAACAAGCATAGGAGTCTCTACCTCCATGAAGCCCTTAGCATCCAAGAAACGACGAATGGTGCTCAAGATCTTAGAACGCTTAATAAAAGTATCGCGGCTCTCTGGGCTCATGATTAAGTCAACATAACGCTGACGGTATCTTTGGTCAACGTTAGTAAGACCATGATACTTCTCTGGAAGGATCTGCAAAGACTTTGAAAGCAAAGTCATTTCCTGGGCATGAATAGAGATTTCTCCCGTCTTGGTGCGGAAAGCATAGCCCTTGACACCATAGATATCACCGATGTCAGACTTCTTAAAGTCTGCATAAGAATCCTCACCGATTGCATCTCTTGCAACATAAATCTGGATGTCCCCCTTAAGGTCGCGGACATTTGCAAAAGAAGCCTTACCCATCACACGCTTAAAGAGCATACGGCCAGCGACAGAAACATAGATTGGCTGTGCATCCATGATCTGACGTCTCTCATTGTAGTCATCATTGATGACCTGGCGAGCCTCGGCCTCCTCTAAGCCCTCGGTGCTAGGAGCTGGTCTATCCCCTAAAATTTCCTTTTCATGTGCTTCGTAAAGCGCCTTTACCTCATCAGAATGATGAGTCTGGTCATATTTTGTAATGACAAATGGATCCTTGCCTGCTTCTTGAAGGTTTGCAAATTTCTCACGGCGAACCTTTAAGAGCTGGTTGATATCCTGCTGTCCATTTTGCTTATTACCCTGCTGTGCCATCTTCTTTTACCTCTTATGCCTTTGCAATTTCTAATACTTTGAACTGCAGTGCTTCTCCCTCAGGAGTTTCTACAGTAACAGTTTCTCCAACACGAGCTCCGATCAAAGCCTTTCCAAGAGGAGACTCATTTGAGATCTTACCCTTTAAGGAATTGGCCTCAATAGAACCAACGAGCTGATATTCTAGCTCTTCATCATATTCCATATCCAGGATTCGAAGGCTACATCCTACGCTGACCTTGTCGAGATCAACCTCATCAGCATCTACAATAGAGCTCTCATCAAGATTCTTTAAGATCTCTTCGATTTCCTGAATTCTCGCCTCGATATCACGCTGCTCATCCTTCGCTGCATCATACTCAGCATTTTCAGACAAATCTCCCTGCTCTCTAGCTTCCTTGATCTTCTGAGCAACTTCTTTTCTACGTACTACCTTTAAATCCTCTAACTCATCTTCAAGTTTCTTAAGACCATCCGATGTCATTGTCATCTTTGTTCCCATTTTTATAGTTCCTTTTCTTTACATGCTTATTTGTTGTCTATTGACAATTTACGTATTATAACAGATAGGTATGTCAATGTCAATATTTCCCTTATTCATGGGCTTTGCAGCCACTTTTAAGCCGGAGAATGCATGAGGGAAATTTGCCCCAACAGACTCTCTAGTTCCTCATAGGAAGTCACCTCATTGATTCGAGCTCGAAGCTGAGCTGAATTGGGGTAGCCTGTGGTGTACCAAGCAGCATGTTTGCGAAGTTCTCGCACTGCAGTGTACTCTCCCTTGACTTCTACCTGCATCCTGGCGTGGCGCAGAATCATTTGGGCGACTTCCTGGCCGGAGGGCTTCGGTGGCATCTGCCCTGTTCGCTCCCACTCAAGGAGCTGGCTGAAGATCCAAGGATTCCCCCGAGCTGCCCGGCCAATCAGGAATCCATCACAGCCTGTTTGCTCTCGCATCTGCCTTAGGTCCTCGCCACAAGTGATGTCTCCATTTCCAAATACAGGAATGGAGACGGCCTCCTTCACCTGACGAATAATCTCCCAGTCTGCCTTGCCAGAATAGTACTGCTCTCTAGTTCTCCCATGAACAGCAACTGCTGCCACTCCACAGCTTTGGGCAATCTTGGCGATTTCAACCGCATTGATGTGATCCTCGTCAAAGCCTTTACGAAACTTCACCGTCACAGGCTTTTTCGATGCCTTTACCATCTTGCTTAGGATCTTCTCTACTAAGTGAGGATCTTTCATGAGCGCCGACCCTTCCTGATTATTTACGATCTTGGGCATGGGACAGCCCATATTAAAGTCAATGAGGTCATAGTCCCCCTGGCTTACCTGGGCGGTAATCTCCCCAAGAATCTCTGGATCTGAGCCGAATAGCTGCAGAGAAACCGGTCTTTCACTTGGATCAATTTGCATCAAGGCCTTGGTATTTTTGTTCTTGTATAAAATAGCCTTTGCACTCACCATTTCCATGCATACAAGACCTGCTCCCATCTGGGCACAGAGCATGCGAAATGGCAGGTCTGATACGCCTGCCATTGGTGCTAATACAAGATTGTTCTTGAGCTTTACATTTCCGATGGTAATAGGATGGATGATTGCCATCTTAGTGGTTCCTCCGTTTCGGTTTGCGCTTTTGCTTTTCATAGATCAGACGCATGCCATGCAAGGTCAAGGTCGGATCATAGATATCAATAACGTCGGTTTCATTGGCAATAATCGTGCCAAGACCCCCCGTTGCTACTACCTTGACATGCTCTAGGCCAGATTCCTTGATCATATTTTTTACAATATATTCCGTCTGTCCGACCTGGCCAAAGAAAAGGCCTGCCTGCATACTAGAAATCGTCTCTTGGGCCAAGATAGTCTTAGGCTTTTTGATTTCCACTTCCGGAAGCTTGGCTGCTGCCCCAGATAAAGCATTGGCGCAAGTCTGAAGTCCTGGTGCTGTAAGTCCAGCAAAGAAAGCGCCATCTTGATCCACAAAGTCATAGGTGGTAGCGGTACCGAAATCAATAACGATTACCGGACCACCATATAGCTCATAGGCTGCTACGGCATCTACAATACGGTCTGCCCCCAGCTGACGAGGATTCTCAATGGCAATTCGAATCCCAGTCTTGATTCCGGCTTCAATCACCACCGGCTGAATGTCTAGATATTTGATAATTGCACTAATCAAAGAGTGCATCACATTAGGTACTACGGATGCTACGATGACATCCTCCACATCATGAACCGGAATATTATTGTGCTCTAATAGGTTGCAAATAATGACTCCATATTCATCCGAAGTTCTTGACATCTTGGAGTTCAAGCGAAATTGTGATAATAAAAACTTCCCTTTAAATACACCCAATGTAATATTGGTATTGCCTACATCGATTGTCAGTAACATTGCTATTCCTCGCTTATATCCTCTCCTAAGAAAAAGACCTTGTAATAGGTCTCAAGACTCTCTAACAGCTCTTGTTTATTTCGTTGCATCTGCTTGATCTTTAAGACGCTTCCTATCTCGTCATAGAAGAAGTCACCTTCTTCATAAGTCGTATCAAAAAGCAGGTTCCCTTCTTCATCAAAGCGCATGGTCAATACGCCCCCCACATCCTCTGTATAAAGGACGCACATAATCTTTAGCTCTTCCTTAATCGATTCTGGAAGAGATTCAAATTGATCATTTAGATAAAATTGCTTCGTATATGCGCTAGCTCCACAAAGCACATCATTGTCATACATATCCATATACTCCTCGCACAGACACCTCTCCAGAAGAAACCAGTCTTCTCGCTTCCCAGGTATCAACAATCAACTCTCCGCGCTCATTGATTCCTCTAGAATTGCCTACGTAAGGCTCCTTGCCGCCTTCTACCCTGACTTGACCGCCTAGGTTCACCAGCAAAGAATTGTATTCCTTAGCAAGCTTACTCATGTCCTGTGTTTCCATAAATATCTCATAGTAGTGCTCAAACTCTTCGTTGATCTTCTCAATAAGACTTGCCCGATTGATTCTCTCTTTAGACTGAAGATATAAGGAGGTAGCCTTTTCTTCTAGCTCCTTTGGAAAGCTTTCATTGAGTACATTGATCCCGGTGCCTACTACAATATAGTTGATATAGTCTAGCTGAGCACTCATCTCTGTTAAGATGCCACAGACCTTCTTGCTATTGACCACAATATCATTCGGCCACTTGATTTTGGCCTCTAGATGCACTAGCTGCTCCATTCCCCGAACGACTGCCATGGCCATAACAAGAGTCAACATAGACGCATTGGCCGGCTGCATATCCGGCTTTAGCAGATAGGTCATGGTAATGCTGGTGCCCTCTGGGGTCTCCCAGACTCTGCCTCTACGGCCCTTGCCCTGGGTCTGCTTTCCTGCCACAATTACGGCTCCATGCTCTGCCCCTTCTTCTGCAAGCTGCTTGGCAACCGTATTGGTAGATACCACTTCATCGTAGTAGTAATAGGTATTTGCCAGCCACTTAGTCTGGCGGATACTCTCTAGCTCTTTTTGGGAAAGAACCTGAGGTACCTGCCTTAGGCGATAGCCCTTGTGCTGCACCGCTTCAATCTCATAGCCCTCCTTGCGAAGGGTATTGATCGCCTTCCAGACAGCCGTTCGTGATACTTCAAACTCTTCGCAAAGGGATTGGCCGGACACATAATCTGTTGTATTTCTAAGCTTTGCCAATATCTTTGTTTTCACACCAACCTGCTCCTATTTCAAGGTTGCATACATAACCGCCTTAATGGTATGCATGCGATTCTCTGCTTCCTCAAATACTCTAGATTGTGGACCTTCAAAGACCTCATCGGTTACTTCCATGGCATCTAGACCATATTTGTCATAGATCTGCTGGCCAATGGTAGTATGAAGGTCATGAAATGCTGGAAGGCAATGAAGGAAAATAGCATCCTTGCTAGCCTTGTTCATAACATTTTGATTGACCTGGTAAGGAAGAAGATCCTCGATTCTCTCTTTCCAGACTTCATCTGGTTCTCCCATAGATACCCATACGTCTGTATAGATAACATCAGCTCCAGATACATCCTCGAGATTCTCTGTTAGCGTAATACTTGCCCCTGTCTCCTTGGCAATCTCTTTGCAGTGCTCTACAAGCTTCTCCTCTGGAAAATATTTCTTGTTGGTGCAAGCCACAAAGTCCATACCAAGCTTGGCACAAGTCACCATGAGGGAATTGCCCATATTATAACGAGCATCTCCCATATAGACGAACTTGACTCCCTTTAATCGGCCTAGCTGCTCCTTGATTGTCAGCATATCTGCAATCATCTGGGTAGGATGGGACTCATTGGTAAGACCATTCCATACAGGAACACCTGCCTGACTTGCCAAAGTCTCTACGATCTCCTGGCCATATCCACGATATTCAATGCCATCAAACATTCTACCTAAGACTCTAGCCGTATCTGCAATGCTTTCTTTTTTACCGATCTGAGAACCACTTGGGTCTAGATAGGTTACCTGCATTCCTAGATCATGGGCTGCTACTTCAAAGGAACATCTCGTTCTCGTGCTGGTCTTCTCGAAGATCAGGGCAATATTCTTTCCCTTTAGTTCATCATGGGGAATGCCCTTTTTCTTTTTCTCCTTTAGCTGAGCTGCCAAATCAATGAGATATTCAATCTCTTCTGGACGAAAGTCCACCATTTTCAAAAAATGTCTACCTGTCAAATTCATTTCTACTGCCTCTTTTTCTTTTTATTTCTTCTCTGTCACAACTTCCTGGATGGACTTTGCAAGTCCTGCAATGCCCTGAATCTCAGAAGGAATAATAATCTTGGTTGCCTGTCCATCTGCTGCCTTGGCAAATGCTTCAAGACTCTTAAGCTGAAGGACTGCATCATCTGGTGCAGACTCTTTCAGGAAACGAAGACCATCTGCATTGGCCTGCTGAATCTTGAGGATCGCCTCTGCCTGACCTTCTGCCTCACGTACCGTTGCTTCCTTACGAGCTTCTGCGCGAAGGATGGCTGCCTGCTTTTCTGCTTCTGCATCAAGAATCGCAGATTCTTTCTTACCTTCTGCTACTAGGATGGTGGACTTTTTCTCACCTTCTGCACGCAGAATCGCTTCACGTCTTTCACGCTCTGCCTTCATCTGTTTTTCCATGGCATCTTGAATAGCCTGTGGTGGAATGATATTTTTCAGCTCCACACGGTTGACCTTGATACCCCAAGGATCCGTTGCCACATCTAAGGATGCTCTCATCTTGGTATTGATGGTTTCTCTAGAAGTCAAGGTCTCATCGAGCTCTAGATCACCAATGATATTTCTAAGGGTGGTTGCGGTAAGATTCTCAATTGCCATAATTGGATTCTCCACTCCATAAGCATAGAGCTTAGGATCTGTAATCTGGAAATAGACCACTGTATCGATTCTCATAGTAACATTGTCCTTGGTAATCACTGGCTGTGGTGCAAAATCAACTACCTGCTCTTTCAGTAAGACTCTCTTGGCAATACGGTCGATAAATGGAACTTTAAAATGCACTCCTACGCTCCAAGTTCCTAGATATCCTCCCAATCTTTCAATTACCATGGCATTGGCCTGAGGTACGATTTTGATACATGACGCAAGGATAATTAATATAATAATCACGATAATGATAAATGCAATTAACATTTGATCTCCTCCTTCTTCCCACTTATCCTTTTACTAGTTAAGGCTTATTTTACACTATTTTCCCTAATAAGACAATTTTCAAAAAGAATCCTTCTGAAATGACAAAAAGCAGACAACCCTTCCTCCTGGGCGCCTGCTCTTCTATCCATTCAATTCACTCTATCATTTATTTTAGAAGAATACATTTCCTCCAATATTGGTTCCGGCATGTCCTGATTTCGCAGAACGGAAGGACTTCTTTCCACCGGTATTGTCCTGTCCACTAATGGCTGCCTTGGCTGCCTTTAAGCAACTAGAAGGTACTCCACTTGCCAGGATGGAATTGATTCTGCCAGTGGCAAACTGTCCACTTTGGTAAATCACTCCACGAATACTGCTTGGGTAAGATGAGCTCTTTACACGGTTCATTACAACCGCTCCTACAGCTAACTGTCCCTGGTAATTTCCAGTTCCTGCTTCAATATAAATCAAAGCACCTAATAGCTCTGCATCACTAGCAGATGCCTTTACAGCACTCTTTTGCTGAGTTGCTAGGGTCGTTGAGCTGCCAGAAGCAGAAGTACTTGCACTGCTTGCTTCAAGTGCGGCCTGCTGGGCAGCTTCCTTGGCAAGCTTTTCCTGCTCTTCCTTCACGGTCAAAGCCTTGGTATATTTGGTCTTTACCTTAACATATTCACTGCTTACATAAGCAACCTTACCTTGATACTTGACTGCCACCCAGCCATCCTTTGCCTTGCTGCTTTTAGAGACCTTCAAAATCTCTCCCTTAGCTGCAAGTGAAATGACCTTGGCGCTTTCGCTGGCCTTTTCGCGAATACGTAAGGTGCCTGTGGTTACCTTGGCAACCTTCTTACTGGTCTTCTTGGCCAAAGCCTTGGCATCATCTCCCGTAAGGCAATATTCATTTAATACGTAGCCCTTTACATTGCCTGACTGAATCAAGGTCCACTTCTCTCCCTTTTCAAGGATATGAGCGAGGCTTCCCTTGTATAGCTTGCCTACTACCTTAGAATCCTTGCTCGCAGACTTTCTTACATTCAAGCTATCTTCTACATCTGCCATAAGAAGCAGATCCCACTTATCTTCTGTAGAATCTTCTGTATTCATCTGTACATTCAAGGCGATTTCCTGCATAGAATCCATTACATCGGCTTCTACCATCGCCACATCAACGGCGTGCACTGCACTCCTAGTAGTCGTAACATCTTCATCGGCATATGCATGTACATTAGCACTACCGAAAGTCATCGTACAGACAATAGCAGCTGCTATAATCGTGCTCATTACCTTTCGAGTTCCTCTATTTGTTTTCATCCTATGTCGTCCTTTCGTTTGTTACAAATATTACAATTGTTACAAAAATGTTACGAGCGAATTATAGCAAAAGAAAAGGGACTTGTCAAATCTTACAATTTGAAGTCCCTTTTTCCCCTATTTTCAAGCTTTTTATTGTGCACTTTTTTAGTTCTATGGTACTATGCCCATTTTAAATGTTACAAACGTCGTAACAATTCTTCTCTTTCTCGCTCATAGCCTGGCTTTCCAAGGAGTGCGAACATGTTCTTTTTGTAACTTTCTACCCCTGGTTGATTAAATGGATTGACTCCTAATAGATAGCCACTTACTCCACAAGCAAATTCAAAGAAATAAAAGAGCTGTCCTAAATAATATTCATCCTGTTTTGGAATCTTAATCATGAGATTTGGCACTTTTCCATCGGTATGGGCAAGCACCGTTCCGTTCATGGCATTTTTGTTCACAAAGTCCATGCTCTTGCCTGCAAGATAATTCAGACCATCAAGGTCTGATTCTTCCTGTTCAATGATGATTTCTTCTCTAGACTCTTCGATAGACAATACGGTCTCAAATAAAAAACGTCCACCATCTTGAATATATTGACCCATAGAGTGAAGATCCGTGGTCAAGTCAACGGCTGCTGGGAAGATTCCCTTTTGGTCTTTTCCTTCGCTTTCTCCATATAGCTGCTTCCACCATTCTGCAATATAATGAAGAGAAGGCTCATAGTTGGCTAGAATCTCTACCTGCTTTCCTTTTCTTAGCAAAATATTACGGTAAGCCGCATATTTCATGGCTTCATTGTCCTTAAATTCTGCCTTTAATGCCAGTTCTCTGCCCGCTTTTGCTCCCTTCATAAGCTGATCTATGTCTGCTCCACTGACAGCAATTGGAAGCAAGCCTACTGCTGTAAGGACGGAGAATCTGCCTCCTACATCGTCTGGTACAACAAAGGTCTCATATCCTTTCTCTGTTGCTAGAATCTTAAGTGCTCCCTTGGCCTTATCGGTAGTTGCATAGATTCTCTTTGCAGCTTCTGTTGCCCCATACTTTTCCTCTAGCTTTTTCTTTAGGATACGAAAGGCAATCGCTGGCTCTGTTGTGGTTCCTGACTTAGAGATCACATTAATAGAAAAATCCCTTTCCCCAATTACATCCATTAAGTGCTTCATATAGGTTGCAGAAATATTATTTCCTACGAAATAAATCTCTGGGCTCTTGCGCTGGTCCATAGGCAGGTTATTATAGAAGCTATGACGTAAAAATTCTATCGCTGCCCTAGCCCCTAAGTAAGAGCCACCAATGCCAATAACAATCAGCACCTCGGAGTCTTGCTTGATCTTGTCTGCTGCGGCTTTGATTCGGGCAAATTCTTCCTGATCATAATCCACTGGAAGATCGATCCAGCCTAGAAAGTCATTTCCTGCTCCTTCTTTGGACTTTAAGAGCTGGGCTGCTGCTATGGTCTGTGCCTTTATATTTTCTACCTCTTCTTCCCTTACAAAGGAAGAAAGCTTAGATACATCAAGAGTAATTTCTTTCATATTATAGTATTCTCCTTATTTGGTTAATTTTTTGTCATTTGTCTTATTGTACCACGATTAAAGACTTTTTCAATTCGAACTTGACTTTTTCTTTTCTTGGTTTCATAGTTGATATGATAATTATAAGAAATCGTATCACGAGGTAAAAGAATATGAGTAAGACTATTATTTTGACTGGAGGAGGTACTGCCGGTCATGTAACTCCCAACCTCGCCTTGCTTCCAAAGCTAGAGGAGCTTGGCTACGAGGTGCATTACATCGGTTCCTATGAGGGAATCGAAAAGACCTTATTGGCAAACTTTGACGTGCCTTACTACGGCATCTCTTCTGGCAAGCTTCGCCGTTACTTTGATGTCAAGAATTTTTCCGATCCTTTCAAGGTATTAAAGGGCTATGGCCAGGCCCGTCGCTTGATTCGCAAGATCAAGCCGGATATCGTCTTTTCCAAGGGTGGCTTCGTCTCTGTACCTGTCATCTTTGCAGCGAAGCACCTGCATGTTCCTTCTATTATACATGAATCTGACCTGACACCTGGACTTGCCAACCGACTAGCAATTCCATCGGCTACCAAGGTCTGTTGCAATTTCCCTGAGACCTTAGGCCATCTGCCTTCTGACAAGGCGGTCCTTACAGGCTCTCCTATCCGCCAAGAACTCCTTCAAGGAGATCCACAGGCGGCCAAGAAGCTATGTGGCTTTAGCGCAGACCTTCCTACCATTCTCGTCATTGGGGGAAGCCTTGGCTCTGTCAAGATCAATGAAGCCCTGCGAGAAGCTCTGCCTGATTTGTTAAAGGACTTTCAGATCATCCATTTGTGTGGCAAGGGCAATGTGGACTTAGCCTATGAAAATACTCCTGGTTATTTTCAGCTAGAATATGCCAATGAGGAACTAAGAGACTTGTTTGCTCTTGCAGATCTAGTTATTTCTAGAGCCGGTGCCAATGCGATCTGCGAGCTATTGGCCCTACACAAGCCTAACCTACTGATTCCGCTTTCTGCGGCTGCAAGCCGTGGAGATCAGATCCTTAATGCTGCTTCCTTTGAAAAGCAGGGATTTTCACTAGTACTAAAAGAAGAAGACTTGAGCCCTACCTCCTTAGTCACCAAGGTAAAGGAGCTTTATGATAATAGGGATGCTTACCTAGGCGCTATGGAATCTTCCAAACAGCTTTCTTCCATTGATACTATCGTTTCTATGATTGAAGATTTAACAAAATAAAGCAGGACAACCTTTTATAAAAGGTTCTACTACAGCAAAAAGCCGTGGCCACGAATCAAATTCGTGACCACGGCCTTTTTATTTGTTAAGTATAATAGGATAATTATTTCTTAACTTTGATTACAACAGTCTTAGTATAAGCCTTGTAATTCTTAGTTTCCTTAGCAGTAACTTTTACTTTGTAAGTTCCAGCCTTTGTTCCCTTCTTTAAGGTAATCTTGTTACCAGAAATCTTGAGAGCTTTCTTGCTAGACTTATTAGCTGCTACATAAGTAACTTTGCCCTTATTATTCTTTACAGTAATCTTGAAGCTCTTAGCTGCTTTCTTAAGAGCTGAAGCCTTGTAAGTCTTAGAAGCATTTGTTACAGTAACCTGCTGAGGAGCCTTATTGATTGTAATCTTAGCTACATTACTTGTTGCCTCTGCATAATTGCCATTAGCTGCTACAGTAGCTTTTGCATAGTAGGTTCCTACACTAATTGCACCATTCTTCTTAACTTTCTTGCAAGCTGAATCATAGTAATATGTATAGGTTACATCACCATTGTTTCCGTCTGAAACAGTAGCTTTGTCAACTGGAATCTGCTTTCCTGTGTAAGTAGCTGTCTTGTCTGCTAATTTAACAGTTGAAGTAATCTTCTTAGCATATACTGTTACGTTTTCATAGGTCTTGCCAGCTTCAAGAGTAATAACATCACCCTTTTCATCGGTAGCCTGTGCATAGTTAACAGTTGCATTCTTACCAATTGTAAGCTTAGAAATGATAGATGTTCCATCTGCTGTCCATGTAGCACCATCTTCTACATTAAGAGTTACTTTGTTTACTCCATTTGAAGAAGGCTTGTTGATAACATGGCCGATCTGATCATAATTAGCTTCTTTGATTGCAGTATTCTGAGTCTTTCCTCCGTCTGTTGTATGCTGAATGGTTGTTGCTGATACAGCACCCTTCAAGCTTGATCCAGCCTTTAGATTAACATTTACTTCTACTGCTGCTGCAAGATATCCTGATCCATTGTAGATATTTCCTGCAAGGTCTTTATCTTCGATATTGATGGTTGCAGTTGTAGTCTTATCTCTATCGCCTAATTCTTTTGCTCCGCTAAGCCATCCTGCTTTTTCGTTATATACAGCATCGCTAAATACTGGTCCTGCATATCCTTCTGGGAAGGTAAGTCCTTCAGCTACAGCATCTTCATTGTCGATTGCTTGGAAGATTACACCATTTGCTGTTCCATTCAATTCTTTTTCTGCAACTGCATTGGCATCTGTTGCAGCATCGATGGTTGTCTCTGCTCCAATGTTGATGGTTGCATCAGCACTCTTTACTAAGAATGGAGCTGACTTGGTATGCATCTCAGTCTTGTCTTCTACGTCAACAGTTGCCTGTCCCCAGATATCAATACCGAAGTTTTCAGAATTAACAACTGTCTGAGCTGTCTCAGATGCAGTTACTTTACCATACTTTTTATTGGTTGAAGACTTGCCGTCCTTATCCCATACTTCCTTAGCTGTGTTGATCTTCTCGCCCTTATCTGTTGCTGCAAGGGTAACAGTATTGTTACTTCCATTTGCTGCGATGGTCAGATAGGTAGGTACGTTGAAGGTAGATCCTAAGAAATATTCATGAGCATTACCGATTGCATAAGTACCATATCCACTAACGATTCCATCGGCCTTATCAGTATTCATAGATACGTTACTATTTACTGCATAGAGGTATGGTTCGCTACCAGAGTCTGTTGATAATGCGCCCCAGTTCTGTGCATATACGGTTGCATCCTGAACAACCATGGTAGATCCCTTACCAAGCATGTTGGTTGCACGGGAATTGCCTACGATACCAAGTACCCATGGTGGGGATACCATCTTAACGGTATCAGCTGTATTCTTAAATCCGTCATAAGTTGTTCCGCCATATGCTGCAAGTTCTGTTGTTGCATCATTTCCATCACCCTTGATAACAACGTCTCCACCGTTATCTACTTCTACGGTAGGTCTTGCTACACCATAAGTGGTGATAGATGATTCTCCAGATGTCATATCGATGGTTGTCTTGTAGGTTCCACCTGTTACAGTAGTTCCGCCCTGCTGTCCATCTGCATCTGCAGTTCCATTTGTAGTAACAGAATCACCATAGATGGTTACTGCTGTACCATATCCTACGAAGTCGTTGATATCTGCATTACCATCTGAGTTGTCCTTGCCATCTGCATTACCAGCTACGATAACTGGGTTGTCGATAGTA
Source organism: Lachnospiraceae bacterium (assembly GCA_963647625.1). Taxonomy (GTDB): domain Bacteria; phylum Bacillota; class Clostridia; order Lachnospirales; family Lachnospiraceae; genus Eubacterium_C. The sequence continues at coordinate 632 of CAVJBW010000015.1, read as the reverse complement.
GCATCTGACTTGTTTACTACGATTGGGTTAAAGTTCTTAGATGTTGATGTTACGTTGAAGTTCTTCAATGTAGTTCCATCTAAGGTTGCTCCTAAGTTGGCAGCGCCAATGGCTACGTCGCTGTCTGTACCAATCTGTACACCAGTACGATAGGTTGTGTAATCATAGTTGCTATTCCATACAGAACCATAGCCATCAGTATGATACTTTGTATAAACCTTTACAGTTATTGTATCATCATTTGCTAATGCGTCTTTTGCATCTGCAAGAGAAAGTTCAGTATATGTTGCTCCCTTGATTCCTACAAATGTCATATTATCTGTATAATCATACTTGGTGTCATTAACATAAACCTGATCTCCTCTAATCTGGCTTACTTCCTTACCATTAAATTGTTCTGCTACATTCGTTCCCTTAGTAACTGTAATATTTTCATAGGTCTTGCCTGCTTTAAGTACTACAGCATCACCATTTTCATCGGTTGCTGTACCATAGTAAACAGTTGCATTCTGGCCGATTGTAAGCTTAGAGATGATAGATGTTCCATCTGCTGTCCATGTAGCACCATCTTCTACAGTAAGAGTTACTTTGTTTACTCCATTTGAAGAAGGCTTGTTGATAACATGGCCGAT
>CAVJBW010000014.1:0-15012 GCA_963647625.1 Lachnospiraceae bacterium | reverse complement strand
AACTTTAATCTTGCTGCACATAAATTTTCCTAGTAAAAGGACAAGTACCGCAATAAATAAAGTCTGATACATACTAAATTCAAATGTTGGCATACTGATTCCTCTATTCTTCTATTTGTTCTACTGTAATTCCCATGTCCTTGTAATAGTTGATGGCTCCTTGATGCATAGGAATCGATACACCACTTGCTCCCATCTTTGGAGTGAAGCTTTCCTTGGAAGGTGTATACTGAGCCAAGTCATCTGCTGATTCATACAGACTCTTTGTGATTTCTTCTACCAGATCATCTTCAAGATCTGCTCTTACCACAAGCATGGCATATACGCCTACGGTACTTACCTCTTCTTCTTGACCAGTATAAGTATCTTGTGAAATCGTCTGTTTTGAATAAAATGGATAAGACTCTATGAGATTATCCATATGTTCTTCATCTAAGGATAAGAGCTTAACCTGGCACTGTTGTGCTAATTCCTCCACAAAATGTGTCTGCACTCCTGCAGTTACAAAGATTGCTTCTACCTTACCTTCTTCTAAAGCAGCAGCGGCATCTTCATAGGAATAATGCTCTTCTGTCACCAAGGTATCATCGAGTCCATAGCTAAGCAATATCTGCTTTGCATTGGCCTCAGTTCCTGATTCTTCCTCTCCAATGCTGACCTTTTTCCCTTTCAGATCTGCAATGCTTTCGATCTCAGAGTCTGCCCTTACAATAATCTGGCATACCTCTGGATAAAGGGAAGCAACGGCGCGAACATCCTGGTTGGCTGTTTCTCCTTCATAATTACCCACAGCCTCATAGGCATTGTGAGCCTGATCAGACTGTACCAAGGCTACCTGAATATAGTCTTTGGATAAGAGTCTTAAATTGGCTGCAGTTCCTGCTGTTTCTTTTGCTTCTACTTGAATATCGGATGAATCATCACTGATCATTTTGGCAAATTGCTGACCAAAATCATAATAAAATGCTCCTTCTACTGCCGTTCCCATTTTTAAAGTACTGGTTGTAGAACCACATCCTACCATGGTTAGTAATGAAAATACTGCTACAAGTATGCATGCTCCTAGCTTTTTCATTTGATATTTCTCCTTTGTTATTTTTCCTACTTTCATACTCACTCGAAGTATAATTATAGCAAATTTTTGGCAAAAAGAAAACTGCAATGGTAGAAACACCTACCATTGTGTTTCTTTGTGATATCTTGCATTTTGCTTATGAAAGCTCTGTGACAAATACCTCTCTTTTCATTCTGTCAAAAGCTTCTTTTTCCAAGGAATGGGGCAAAGCAAGATTGAGACGAATATGGCATTTGCCTCCAAAATGCCTTCCATCCTGCCAGCCTATTCCTGCTTGCCAGCCTGTCTTTAAGATCTCATCTAAGGTGACATTTGCCTTTGTGCAGTATTCACTGCAGTCCAAGAACATCATGTAGGTGCCTTGAGGCCTTGTGGTGGCAACACCCTCTAGGTTCTCTTTTATAAATTCACAGGCAAAATCAATATTGTGCTCTAGTACCCCTAAAAGCTCCTGCTTCCATTCATGGCCCTCTTGGCTATAGGCTCCAATGAGGGCATGCATACTCATAACATTCATTTCATTGTAAAATAAAGTCTCCTCATATCGAAGCAGCTTCTTGTGTAGAGCCTTATTGTAAATAATATGATAGCTGCCAATCAGCCCGGCCAAGTTAAAGGTCTTACTTGGGGCATATCCGGCAATGACATGGTCTTTTGCCCATGGGCTAACGCTTTGGGTAGGAACATGGTTAGAGCCTTCATAAACCAGATCCGACCAAATCTCATCGCTAATGACAAGGCAGTCATTTCTTTCATAGACTTCCATGGCTTTTGTTACTTCTTCTCGAGACCACACTCGCCCCGTTGGATTGTGTGGGGAACAAAAGATTGCCAGGTGAATGTTGTGTTCCTTTATCTTACGATCCATATCTTCATAGTCCATGCGCCAGATTCCCTCCTGGTCCTGATAGAGACTAGAATAGACGCACTTTCTTTCCTTGTTGACAATATCACTTCGAAAGGCCACATAATAAGGACTATGAAGCAGGATGCTATCTCCCTTTTTGCTAGCAATTTCTATCACGGAATTGATCAAGCCATGGATTCCATTTTCATAGCCAATATGTTCTTGGCTCAGATCACAGGTTCCGTGCTGGACTTTTTGCCAATGGATAATAGAATCATAATATTCCTTGGATGGAGCAAAGTATCCAAAGGTGGGATACTTTAGACGTTCTTGCATCTTGTCAAGAACTGCTGGTGCTGTGGCAAAACACATATCTGCTACCCACATAGGAATAAATTCTACTCCTTCTTTTGGCGCTAGCGGCTCAAAGCCCCATTTTTGTTTTCCTACATTGTCATAGGCTATGGCATCATGTCCCTTCCGGTCCAAGATCGTTGTAAAATCATATTTCATACCCAGTCTCCTAACTCAAAGCATCAATCTGACTTAATATACTTTGTTTCTTTTCATATAACATGAGTTCTTCATTGTGCAGAAAATACTCAGGACAGCCAAACTTGGTAATAAAGCTGCTGCTATAATGTCGCACTGTAAGCTCTGTAACAAGAAGCATCATTTCTTGTCCCTTGCAAAATGCCTCCTCCACAAAGCCAAATAAATGGCTGAGCATATTCTTTATTTCTTCTAGATGATCTTTATGAACCTGAGAGCGGGCATCATAGGATTGTTTTATCAATAAAAAGGCTTCTTGTCCTTCTGATTTACCCTCTAAAGTGGCAATTTGTTTTTGTTGTTTCAAAAATGCCAGGGTAAAGTCATAGGCATAGAGCTGCTCTTTTCCTAAAGCACCTGCTTTTTGTCCCACATCAAGCAGCTTAGTGATGTCTTCTATCTGCTGTTCTAGGGCGAACTGACAAGGCTGACCTTCTTCGATTAGCTTTACCTTGATTTGTTTTAGTCGTCCTAAAAGTTCTAGAATCGCTTTATCTTTTAACATAAAGTCCCTTGCCTTTCCATCCACGGTATCTAAAAGCAGGCCAAGCAAAGATAAGCGCTCATCAAAGGGGGCTTGTTGTCCTCGATTTATAATTTCCCTAGAGGCATGACCAGAAAGGATATCTAGGATCTGATAATCACTACGATATTTTTTGTATAAGTCATAATAAAGGGAAAATTCTTTGGCAATCTGAGGATTTTGCACGTATTGCAAGATCAAGTCAAGATCGATCTCTAGGTCATTTTTTTCATAAAGCTTCATCATCTCACTTAAGTCTTCCCAGCCTCTTGCTGTAACAAAGCTCTTTCGATCTGCCAAGGCTTCCACTGCATAGAAGTCATTCTTTTTGATTTCCAAAAAGGTCAAAATAGCTCCATGAATCCCTTTTTCAAAAGCATATTCTTTCCAGGTATCAAAGTCCGGCTCTACGTCAATTCTCTTTAAACGGTCCAAAGTGACAATATCAAATTCTCGCACAGACCGGTTATATTCTGGGGGATTTCCTGCCGTCACAACAATCCATCCTTTTGGCAAATGGTGGGTTCCAAAGGTCTTATATTGCAAGAATTGCAACATGGATGGCGCTAGGGTCTCTGAAACACAATTGATTTCATCTAGAAAGAGGATTCCTTCCTGATAGCCTGTCTCCTCCCTAAGCTTGTAGACGGCAGCCAAGATCTCGCTCATGGTATATTCCGATATTTGATAGGAATTGCCATCAAATTCTTTGGTTTCTATAAAGGGAAGGCCTAGAGCACTTTGCCTGGTATGATGAGTCATGGAATAAGATACCAATCCTAGATTCATCTCTTGGGCAATCTGCTGCATAATAGCGGTCTTGCCTATGCCCGGTGCTCCAATCAAAAAGATCGGTCTTTGCTTTTCTATTGGAATTTCATAATGCCCAAATTCATCCTTGGTAAAGTAAGCCTTGATTGCATTTTTGATTTGCTCTTTTGCTTTTTTTATATTCATATTCTCCTGTCCTTCCTTTCCTATTCCTCATCAAATATCACTTTCATCGCCCAGGTAGGCACTACGACTTGCTCCTCATCTTTGGTAAAGACAAAGGCCACCTCATAGCCAGGTTTTCTTTCTGGAAAGATTCCCTTACCGTCGGTAAAATAAAGCATTCCCTTTAGATTTTCAAGTTCTCCTTGTCTCCTTAGTTCTTCTATATAAGAGAACACCGGCCTAAAATCAGTAAATCCAAGACCTTTCACTTCGATCTTTTGGCTCAATTCTTCTAGCTCTTCCTTGCAGGTAATGATGGTATCTTCCTGCACCTTGCTATCACACTGAATCATATGAATCTGAATCTTAGAGAAGAAATTGTCCATCTGAGATAGGATATTATAGGTTTTATTCAAAAAGCTTTTTACCAAATCCCCTGCTACAGAACCCGACGTATCTATGGCAATCACAAAATCCTTGATTTTCTTGTGGGTAGAATATTCTAAAGGTTCAATAAGGGGGACTTTTTCATATAGCTGTAGCCCATAGGTATAGAAGATATAGTCAAATTCATCTTGACTGACTTTCATCTCTTCGGTTTCCACTGCAAATTTCCTCAAAAATTCACTGTAGTCATATTTCTCTCGATTCACTTCGATAAGGCTCTTATTTAGGCGGCCTTCCCCTTCTTTACAATCTCTTGATAGGGTTTCCATATCCACCTTCATACGCTGGGAGATCCACTGCCAGTCTTGCCTTATTTGATCATTATTGCTATTAGAATTGCCATGACCATTCCAGCTATCGTGGCTATCCATGGTAAATAACCGGGTCCACTTGTCTTTTTCTGATTGGCTCAAGCCTTCCTTTAAAAACTTGTGATAAATCTGCTGGGGCGTAAGGATACATCCTTCTTCTTCAAGCTGATGAATCTTCTCTTTCATAAAGTCCTGCTCGTTTACTTCAAGTTGGGGCAAAGAAAAGTCCAAAATAATACTTTCTACCGCAATATCGCAAGCTAAGTCCCATAAGGCCTGGTCTTCTTTTTTTTCGAAAAATGGGTGATAAAGCACGCAGTGCAGGACGCTGTGCAGATACATATGATTTAACTTGGTCTCTTTTTCTTTATAAATGGAAAAAAGTTCTTCCTTTTGGTAGTAAAGGTGCTTTCCATCTGTTCCAAAGGAATAAAAGCCTTGCTTTATGTAAGTCAATTTACATAAAGCAAGGTCCATAAAGCGAAAGGACAAAAGTAGCTCATTTCGCGCATATTTTAAAATATCCAGGGCAAGTTTTTCTGCCTTCGCTTCTTCTTTCATACGACTGACTTGATCCTTTCCTTTTTACAAATCATAGCTCTGCATTTGAATGCCAAAGTGGGTATTTTTATAATTCATCAGATAACTTTGTAGCTTTGCATGGCCTTCTTGATTGGCCTTTGCAATCATCTCATCGATATTGTCAGCCCCTAGCAATCCATAAGAGCCAAAGACCCTTAGAGATGAAAAATCCTCCTTGGCCGTGGTCATAAGGGCATTATATAAATGTTCTTGTAAAAACAATTGATAGGTCTTTTTTTGTTCTAGACCCAGATGCACCGGACTTTTTAAGCGGCAGATTGCCACAAGAATCTGCTGTGCTTCTATGGTAAGATGAGAAAATAACAAGTCATATTTCTCATAATCAAAGAGCCTACCTTCCTCTTGTTTACAAATGCAGGATAAATATTCTTCTCGCACCTGAGAAATCATATAATCCATCCCCATTGAAATCCTTGGAAGATAGACCTCTTCCTGACTTGTCTTGCAACTTACTTTGGTTAATTTTTTGCAGGATTCAAAGGCATTTTTGGCCACTGACCGAATCGAATCCGGAAGGCTAAGGCTTCTTAGGCTGCTTTTTGCAAAGGCGCCTTCTAGTATAAAAACCGTTTCTTGTGGAACGACAACATCAAGTTCCTGTCCAAAATAAAGGACTAGTGCCTTTTGCTCTTGAACCCTCTTCATTAAGAACTGATCTTCAATCCAGTATAAAGGATTCCCTGCCTCTACTGTGATCTGTGATAACATCTTTCTTCTCGGCAAGAAGACGCTGCCACTTTGCAAGGCCTCTTCTTGGATCTCTCTTAAAGATGCCGGCAGATAAAAGCTTTCCACTGCGCTTCCCTTAAAAGCTTCTTGTCCAATACTGACCAAGCAATCAGAAAAGTTCACTTTCCATAGATTATAACAGTTTTTGAAGGCTTTTTGTCCTATTTTCAAAGTCCCTTTTGGCACCTGATAGAACCCTTTGTCATAGTTTCTATTATTGCGATACTTTTGAGAAAAGCAAAAGATCAGTTCCTTTTTATTCTTCTCAAACAAGGCGCTCTCATCCGCCCAAAAGGAGGGATTGCCCTCTTCTACCACAATTTGCTCTATGGTGGAGGCATTGGCATGAAGCAAGGTCGTATCTAAGCTGTTTACTCCTTTATGGATTCTAATGATTCTTAAGGGAGAGTCTTCAAAGGCAAGCTTGTCACAATCTATCAGATCTCCTGTCACAGTCACTTCTTCTAACAGGTCACATTCTGTAAAAGTATTGGTAGGTAAGCTAAAAAGCCGAGAAGAGAGCACCACTCGTCTTAGACTGGAACATTCTCGAAAGCATCTAGGCTTTACCTGGGTAATCGTATCCGCAAAGACCACTTCTTTCAGTCTTGTCTTTCCCCAAAAACAGCTTTCTAATAGGCCTACCACCTTTTTTCCATCAATTTCTTCTGGCAAAGTGATCTTTTCTTCATCTCCAAGATATCTACTAAGCAAGATCTGATTGTGATCATCTAAAATATATTGATAAGGATTCATGTTTCGTTATGCTTCCTTCTTTCTACTACGGATTTTGTTTACAACAACTGCAAGGGCAAAGGTAATCCCTAGGTCAACTAAAGTATTGCCGCAAGGGAACTCTACCTGCATCAAGAGGCGATAGATTACAAAACCAATCCCCCATAAGATTAGATTGTTAAGATTCACTCCTTCTTTGGAATGATCCTTTTTGATTACAAAATAGTCTGCCATCAAGATTGCAATCATAGGGGCGAAGACAGAACCAATCAGATACAAAAAATCCGAAATATCATCCATAGGAAATAGGATGGCAGCGAGGGTTGCTAGGGCTGTCATCAGGATTGATACCGGCTTTTCCTTAATCTTAGGAAAGATGGCCTTGAAAGAGACTCCACTTGAATGAGCTGCAATAAAATTGGTTGTTACCGTGGAAAAGACGACGATGATCAGTCCTACTGCGCCAAGTCCTGCCTTTAGCAAGATTTGGGCAATATCGGATTGATTGGTATAGATTGCTGCTCCCATTCCGATGACATACATCCAGCAGCTGGCAATTCCATAGACCAAAGCACTGACCAAAGAGGCCTTGTTAGGTTCCTTGGCCCGGCAGGTATAGTCGCTAATCACAGGCATCCAGGACAGGGGCATAGCCACAGATAACTCTACTGCCGCTGAAAAGGTCATGCTCGATGTAACAAGGCCTTCGTAAGAATTTCCTTTAAAAATCACCCAGCAAAGTAGGATGGTCAACACCAGCAACAAGATCATGGCAATGGAGTTTAATTTTCCAAGATTTTTCACTCCTACAGCCACCCAAAGAATAATTAAAAGTCCTATAATAATGCACCAGATGCTTCTGTGTCTTCCCAGGATGGACGCGGCACTAATCGCTCCATCATAAATCAGGATTGCCAGCCAACCAACGAGCTGCAACACATTAAGGATCGCAAAGAACTTGCCTCCATTGGCTCCAAAGGAATATTTGGTAGTTTCCATGGCAGACCTTCGAAGGTTTCCACCAATCACGCCAGCAACATATAAGATGGCGCAGCCAATGATATGACCAATGAAAATGGTAACCATTCCCTTTGCAAATCCCAAGGGAGCGAGGTAGGTTCCCGTTAGAATCTCTGCAACTGATACCGCAGCTCCAAACCAAATCAAACCATTTTCAAATAAACCTGTTTGCTTTTCTTTCATAACTCTTTCCTTCTATACTTGTTGTATTCGTTCTAGTATGGCATCTTTTATCTGGCCACTGATTTTTCTTGCCTCTTGTAGACTAGAGCCCTTCGAATAAATATAAAATTTGATCTTAGGCTCTGTTCCACTTGGCCTTAAGGCAAACCAGGAATCATTGTCCAAAAAGATGCGAAGTGCATTGTGAGGCTCTAATCTTTCATATCCCTCCAAATAGTCAATCACCTTTACCACTTTATAGGAGGCAACTTTCTGAGGAAGATTTTCTCGAAAGTCCTTCATCATCTCCTTGATCTTTTGGGCTCCTTCTAGACCTTCTAGCACCAGATTGCTGGCATCTTCAGCGCAATAACCATAAGTCTTATAAATCTCTTGTAAGACTTGCCATAGGCTTTTTCCTTGCTTTTGATAATAAGCTGCTGCTTGGGCCACCATCATGCCAGCTGAGATTCCGTCCTTGTCTCGAATCTCTGGGCAGCAGGCGTATCCTACGGATTCTTCATAACCAAATAGATAGGTATAGCCCTCTTCTTGCAGCCATGGAATGCTGCCGCAAATATTTTTAAATCCCGTCAAGGTCTCAAACATTTCTACTCCAAAAGATTGGGCAATCTTAGTGGACAAGGTCGAGGTAACGATGGATTTTACCATGGCTCCTCTCTTGGGTAGCTTGCCCTTATTTTTTAGACCTTGCAAGATAAAATAAACCAGGAGATATCCTGTCTGGTTGCCATTTAGAGGAACATACTCTCCTTTATCATCTAAGACTTCTATGGCAAATCGGTCTGCGTCTGGATCCGTAGCCATAATCAGGCTTGCTTTCCACCTTCTAGCCACCTGTTCGCTTAAGGCAAAGGCCTTCGGATCTTCTGGATTTGGATAACCTACTGTGGTAAAGTCAGGATCTTCTTCTTCTTGTTCTTTTACCATCTTCCAATTGGTAAATCCCATGTCCTCAAGCATCTGTCCAAAAAGCTTGCTACCACAGCCATTTAATGGGGTATAGACAATCGGTACAGATAGGTCTAGTTCTTCCTTGTCATAGATGGAAAGTCCTTCTATTTTATCTAGATAAGCCCGATCATATTCCTCTCCTAGAAGGATAATCTTGCCTTCTTCCATTCCCTTTTCTTCATCCATGCAAATCACATCTTCCCATGGATTGACCTTCTCGATTTGACAAGTCATCTCCTGGGCCATTTGTGAGCCAATCTGGCAACCATCTTCCCAGTAGACTTTGTATCCATTATATTCCTTAGGATTGTGGGAAGCCGTAATATTGACACCGGCTATGGCAGAGACTTTGGTAATGGTATAGGACAGCTGGGGCGTAGGTCGAATCCCCGAAAAGATATAGGCCTTGATCTTATTTGCCGCAAAGATTCTTGCGCTAAGGTGGCAAAATTCCCTGGAAAAGTGCCTTGGATCATAGGCAATCACCACACCTCTTTCCATGGCTTCTTGCCCGCAGCTTGTGATATAGTTTGCAATTCCTTGGGCCGCCTTTCCCACGGTATAGACATTCATGCGGTTGCTTCCGGCTCCTAATTTTCCTCTAAGCCCAGCTGTTCCAAAAGTCAGATTCTTATGAAAACGTTCTTTGATCTGCAACGGATCTTCCCTAATCTCTATTAGTTCCTTTCTCAAAGGATCTTCTTTTGGCAAATGTTCTAACCATAATTGATATTCTTTTTGTTCTTTCATCCTATCACTCCTTCTTGCCCTGATAGATTAGGCAGGTTCTACCCTTGTATTTGAAAATTTTCTTCTAGCTAATAACATATAGGAAGTGACCATCAAAGCTCCTGTAACAATCCAGGAGGTGATATAGACAGCCATTAAGAATTCAAAGCTTCCTACATATGGATAGACGATCTTGACCCAAAAGATTCGAAATAAAACACATCCAAAAATCGTCAGTACGGTAGGTCTGATTGCCGATCCCATGCCTTGCATGGTTGCCGCAGATACTTCATAGGTAGCTGCAACCGCCTGCAATAACAGTACATGCCTCATGCGAATGAATGCATAGGCCGCTACCACTTGGCTATCGGTAAATAAGGTTAAGATGGGTCCGTGAAAGACCACCAATAGTACATTCACAAGGCCGCAAGAAATAACGGCGGATGCAATACAGATTCCATAGATTCTTTTACACCTTTTATATCGACCTGCTCCATAATTTTGAGAGGTAAATGTAGTCGTGGACTGGTTAAAAGCATTAACCAGGTAATAACACATATATTCAAGATTTTGTGAGGCAGTAGAGCCCGCCACTGCTTCTGAGCCAAATCCATTGACTGCACTTTGAATGACTGTATTTGACAAGGCAAAGATCATGCCACGAATACCTGCTGGCACTCCAATCTTTAGCACTCGCCAAGCAATATCTTTGTGAAATTCTAGATGGTTGATTTCTAAGCGAAAGGCTCCTTCTTCATGTAATAAGAAGAAAAGAATAAAGGCTGCACTAATCACATTGGAAATCACTGTGGCTATGGCGACTCCTACCACTCCCATATGAAACACAAGTACAAATAAAAGATTCAAGGAAACATTAACCACTCCTGCGACAATCAAGGATAGCATAGGCCTTTGACTATCCCCTTTGCTACGGAGAATCGCCGAACCAAAGTCATACAGCATAATAAATGGCATCCCAAGGGAATAGATGCGAAGGTACAATACCGCTAGGTCCATAATATTATCCGGGGTATCCATCACAGTAAGAATAGGATATGCCAAGGTCAGTCCTGCTACTAGCAAAATCCCCCCACTGATTAAAGATAGAATCATTACTGTGCTGACGGCTTGTTTGACTCGATTCATTTTTTCCTGGCCAATATAGTGACCAATCACCACATTGGCTCCTACCGAAATTCCTAAGAATAAAGATACGATCAAGGCAATAACAGATGTATTGGCTCCTACCGCCGCCATATCATCCGCCCCTGCAAATTTACCAAGGACTGCTGTATCTGCTGTATTAAAAAGCTGCTGCAGCATACTGCTCAAGGCTAGAGGAATGGCAAATACCACAATCTTTTTAAATAGTGGACCATGGAGCATGTCTACTGTATTTTTCTCTCTATGTTTGACTCTTTTTTCTAAGAGCATTCTCTCACCTTCCATACAAATATCACAATTTGTCTACAAGTATACTCCTAACGAAAGAAAAAAAAAAGGACATGCCTGTCAAGTCCCCCTCCAATGCTTGACAAGGCATCTCCTTTTTTATACGAATAACAATTATTTTGTTACGACTAATTTACCACCACTTGGAAGATCTAAGCTAAGATCGCAAGATCCCTTTGCTGAGATGGTAACCCCTTCTTTTGCATCAATCTGTGCTGGATCTAAATCATTTAAAAATACAACTTCTGAATCACCAGTTGCAATCCATTTGCTTCCTACATCCATTGTAAGATTTGCATTTTTAATTGCTCCAGTAAGGATTGTACTATTCATTTCTACCCACATTTCTCTTGTGGTATCTTCATGGATCAAGTCACCTTCTACATCCATATCTGTCATAAGGACATTTACCCCATATGGATCATCTGCCTTGGTTGCACAAGGATCATCATTTACGATGGTATGAACAAGTACACCGGCTTGGCTGGCAAGATCTACATCACATAAGTCAATAATGATATTGTGGCTCTTTACTAAGAAAGCTTCTTTTGCAGAGCGAATCACTCCACCATTGACAGTTACCTCTGCTACTTCTTCTGGCCATCCATTTACACAGTGGCTTAAAGCAAAGTAAGTACCGCAGTTACATTCACAGTCATTAAATGTCATATCAGAATTGCCGGCGATGATTGCAGCCATCTTGGCCATATCAAAATTACAATCATTGAAATAATCGTGGCATCCTGGATCTGAATAAGCGCCATAACCATCTTTGGTACATACAATATCACAGTCATTAGCTTCTAGATAAACAAATCCTTCTGATGATTCTGTGGAAAGTGCTGCCCAACCATCACAAATAATCTTTGAATTGTAGAAATAGCTAAGGGAATTGGACATAGAGCAATGAGTTCTTGTATTGCCATCCATCTCCAATGCTCCTGGAGGTGTAGACATCAGCTCTGTAGGTCTTTCAATTCCTTCCCCAAATGGAATTCCATGGGACCAAATAACAGAATCATAAACCTTTAACACGCCGCCTTCTTCTGCAGCTGTTGCATAACGTGTTCTTCCAAGAGTATTGATCACAGCATTTTTGATGGTAAGCTTAGCATCATATTTAACAGATGCTCCACTTGCTGGTCCACCAATTCCTGTTCCATCTCCTTGAAGAGAAATATAAGCACCATCTACGGTAAGGTCTGTTCCTTTTCCTTCTGCATAGATTGCTCCATCGGTTCCTTCATAGGCTACAACCTTAAGGTCTTCTACTAAGTTGTCAGAAACCTTTCCTCCATAGATCACTGCAGGATTGGATGTATCTTCCTGATATTTACCTTCCTTTACATGAACTGCTGCCTTGGCATCTTCAGCTGGTGCAAACCAGTTAATCTTTGGTCCATTAGGATTTAAGATTCCATTAACGGCCTCAATAATTTCAGCCATTGTTGCTAGATTCTTACTTTCACGTCTCTCAGGATGAGTCTTTGCTACTCCCTTAATTTTTGTTAATTCCATGTATTTGCTCCTTTTTCCATAAAAAAACCTATCTAACTTCTACAATTTGGCTAACCCTATTATCTATCAAAACTTCTTGTAATAATATGCGTATTTTTGTTAAAATATAGAAGAAAATTGTCATTTCATTTGAAGAAAGGCAGGTTCTTATTTCATGATTCATTCTAATATCTTTGCAACCTTTGATCACAATATTGCACATCCTCTTTCGGATTCGACCTTGCCAACCTTTGTGGATTTTGAGCAGCATTTTTGCGTCGGCATTACTTTTGGGGATTTTAAGTCTGCCTTTTTAGCCAAGTATAATCAGGACTATGTTACTTTTACCCAATCTTTATTTGAGGTCTATCAACACATCCAAGACTACTTTCAAAGGCATCATATGGGATATACCATAGAATATAGCCAATTTATGATTACTATGCTCGGCATCTTTCCCCTTGCAAAACAAGATTCCTTTACAAAGGACTTTCTTTTGCCTTTGCAAGAAGAATTAAAGGACTATCCCTTTGAAATCACCATAGGCATTGGCATGTATGCCTTCAACGAAAAGCAAATTCACAATTCCTATACTACTGCCAAATATGCCTATCGCCTTTATTTCTTTTTGGAAGAAGATATCATCAATTTTCAAGAAGTCTCTACGACTTATACTTTATCTCAAGAAGATTTTGATACTTACTTTGATGATGCCTTTCACTCTATTTTGGTGAAAAATCCAGATGCCTTAAGCAAAATCGATGATCTAGTAGAAATCATAGGGAAGATTCATTTTGGCAATCACTTGGCCGTTCGCATGCGAACCATGAATATGACCGGCTCTTTAACAAGTCGTTTGCAAAAATACAAGTTATTCCAAGGGGACTTTAACTATATGCAAGATGCCCTGCAAGAGGAAGTCTTAAATGCAGTCACCTTCCACCAGGTAAAAAGCGCGGTCCACGATTATTACGCCCGCTTTCTTCCAGATATTTACCATTCCCAAAAGACCTATGGAAAGTCCATTGTAGAAAAGGTAAAGACTTATATTCAAGAGAACTTTATGGAGGATCTTTCTATTCATGTCCTATCAGAAGTTGCTATGGTCAGTCCTAATTATTTTAGCCATATGTTTAAAAATGAAGTCGGTCAAAATTACAAAGACTATGTAAAGCAAGTTCGTATGAACCATGCCTTAGACCTAGTCCTGAATACCGACTATTCCATCAATTCCATTGCGGAAGCCGTGGGATATAATAATATCAGAACCTTTACCGATGCCTTCAAGCAGACCTATGGGCTAAGTCCTACCAAATACAAAAAGAGTCTTAAATAAGAGTAAAACACTTATAAAAAAGTAAAAAGGCACGAGCTTACTTCATTCAGCTCGTGCCTTCTTACATTATTGTAGTCTATTTTTCAATAAAGGAAAGCTTTCTTATTCCCACGCAATCAATCCACCTGTTACTGCTGGATCTACATCAGGGAACACATGCTCTGCATATGCTTTTGGAATATCTGTATATTTAAATTCATGACTGATAAGTGGTGTAATGTCTAACTTACCATATTTGATCATATTTAAGAATACCTTGATATCTTCATCAGAGGTCCATACGTCAGCATTTCTATAAGCATTTAACTTCTTGCCCATAACTGGTGGCCATGCACCTTCGATTAACAAATCAGCTCTCTTTAATTTGTATGGCTTAGAGTTAACATATGTTCCGATAAGGCTAGCACCCTTTTGCATGATTGGATCATCAATTGGTGGCATATCCTGTCCATGTACCTGAGAAATCATGACTACACGTCCTCTTTCCCCTACAAGCTGAGCAGCCTGCATTAATGGTCCTCTTGCTCCAGTTGCTTCATAGATAACTGGAAGTCCGTCAAGACCTAATTCTTCTACTACTTTTTCAAGACCTTCTGGATCATCCTTTGTATTGATTGCATAATCAACTCCCATGGTCTTTGCTGCATCAAGACGTCCCTGATCCAAATCAGTTACGATAACTGGGCATGCTCCTGCAAGACGAGCACACTGTGCTGTAATAGCACCTACAAATCCCTGTCCAAGAACGGCACAAGGCTCACCCATTTCAATCTTAGAACGACGAAGTGCATACATTCCTGTATGTCCAAGATTCCAGAATGCTGCCTGCTTTAAGTCAACACCTTCTGGGCAAAGAGTACAGTTCATTGCTGGAGTTACAACATACTGAGCATGTTCAACAGTTGCTACAACATGATCTCCAACCTTAAGATCGTCTACATCTTCTCCTACTTCAATAACTTCTGCAGCCATTGCATATCCAATGCTAGTTGGCAATGGAACAATCGCATTGTGAAGTAATCCACATTCTGTTCCAGGGCTCATTGCACTATATTTTGCCTTCAGTAATACTTCTCCCTTACC
>CAVJBW010000013.1:0-15144 GCA_963647625.1 Lachnospiraceae bacterium | reverse complement strand
ACCATGCACAATCCACAACTAACTTTTGTTGTTCCCTGAAAAAGCCCTTGAAAATGGGCATAGTTACCCTCTAACCACTGTAGTTTTTAACGAAAAATACCCTGTAACATTTGTACATATAGTATTTTTCTATATTTAAGATTTTCATTTTCTATATACGTAGCAAAAAAAGCAGGAAATAGCCGCGATTGCTATTTCCTACCTCTCTTACTTTTCTAAATATTCTACTTCCTCTAGAATTTCCTGTGGGACCTCTAATCCTTTACTGACTAGCTTCTTTTGTAGGATTTCCACTGTATGCTTTCTTTGTTTGATCTGGTTCTCATACAAGGCAACGAAGTCACTGTATGCCGGATTGGAACCAATCTCACTTCGAATCTCACTGGTAAAAGGACAATACTTAAATAGTATTCCCCTTGAGACTTTGTTCAGCCCTTGGGAGCCCTTGCTTTCTATGAGAATATATTTCACATAGTCTTCCACAAAGGTCCTTCTTAAGTTATTTCCTACTTTCTTCAGGGTCTTTTTAATACGTTCCCTTTGCTCTGGGGACAGACTGGTATTCTTGCGATAGCACTGAATATAATCATTATATTCCGATGTCAAGGACAAGTCGCGAATATCGCTCCAGCGTACTCCTTGCAAGGTCTTGCACATTTCCCAGCGAAATTCTCCACAAGCCTGAACTAGATTCTTATTCACATCTTCTGCCATCAAGATCGGCATAACCATTCTACTTGGGGTGCCCCGATCTCTGCCTTCAATTTCCTGCCATAGACAGATACGACTTCCTATATTTGGCATCAGAATCACATAAGGCCTTATTTCCTTGGATATTTCAAAATGGGTAATCTCACATTCTGGCTTGCTAAAGGTTCGTGTACGATAAAATAAGGAATAATCAATTGCCGTAATTTCATCTAATTTTTGATGAATCTCCTTGGCGGTCAGATAAATCTTGTCAATTGGTTTTAAGACATTTTGGCTATCAAATACAGGGCTAAATCCAGCCACTTTTCCAAATGTCATGCGATTGGCACTAGCGCACATATTTTTTAGTTCAAAATAAGTCTTGCTTTGTGTATCGCCTAATAGGTCCTCATACGCTTCCTGGGTCATCAGCCCATTGTTTCGATCTTCTTTTAGCTGGGCTTCATAGTCATTGTCAAATTCATTTTTGGATGGTTCTGCCTGGCCTAAGTAAATCTTTTGCAGCCACTCATACATAGTCAGAACTTTCCCCTGCTGGTCCGGCTTATAATTTCTAGCCAGGAGATATAATAGCTTGGTATTTCTCTCTCCTGCCAACTCCTCGTCTACAAATCCGAAATAGAAAAACATGCGAATTTCCATAGGAAGATTCTTCTCATCCATCATGCTATTTAAAAATGCTGCATAATAAACCTCATAAAAAGCAGCCGTCATCTTTCGGCACAGCTGGCGAACATCATCAGAGGTACCCTGGCGATCTGGATGATTTTTATATTCTTTTATCATGCCTTTAAACTCTTCGGTCTTATGGACACCCAAACCGGCATAAGCCAAAATCGTCTCTAAGGCGCCTGTAATCTCAGGAACTTCCCCTTCTTCTAAGCCTTGTTCCTTGGATAGGGAATTGGCCTTGGCAAGAGTCAGAATCATTCTCTGGCGAAATTCTCCTGTCTTTTCCTTAAAGTCCTGACGATATCTTTGTATTTCCTCTAGCTGCCTGAGCACTTGACTGGCAAATTTGCTTGCCATAAGTACGATACCGGTGGAAATATCCGGATCAATGCCATAGGTGGTCTGACTTAAGCTTGACTCATGAGCAATCAAACCCTCTAAAAATGCTAGCTGCCAGTCGTCGACCTCCACTTCTTCCGGCGGATTGAGCACACGAAATACCCCGGAGAAAATCTCTGCTTGTTCGCCGATCTCCCTGCACAAAATAGGATATTCATCTAATTGTTCCTGTAAGGTATCATAATCCTTTTGGGCATAGCCAATCTCTTCGCCGCACAAGTCATATAGGTCCTTGGCAGAGCGCAAGACCTTGGTCAAGAGCATCTGGGTCAGCTTGCTATTGGCCTCAATCACCTTACGAATATCATCTGCTTCTCCATAGTCATAAGAATATACCTGGCATTCGTCTTTTCCTCGATAGGTTAGGCTGTAGTTTTCACCTGGACGCTCAAAGATTCCTATCATACTGCCACTTGGCAAGGTCACTTCTCCTTCTCCTAGGGAAGCTACCAGACTGCCTTTTATCACAATTTCAATGGTTTGAACCAAGTCCTCCTTGTGATGAAGGATTTGATCCTTTTTCAGACTAATCAAACCCATAGTAAACCCTCACTTTTTTGATTTTTGTCTATTATACCACCTTTTTCTAGTTCTTTCTACCTATTAACTTACTGCAAAGGTCCACGAGATCCACTTATGAAGGCAGGAAAAGAAAAACGCCAAAAAAGTCCCAAGTCTTTGGGACCCTTTGGCGATGTATATACTAACTAAGGGGATTAGATAGTACCGATTTTAATTCTATACCTCGAAGATCAAATCTCCGTAGGATGGCATTGGCCATCTATCCTTATCTACTAGCATTTCCATCTTGTCAACTGGAGCTCTAAGCTCTGCCATTGCTGTAACGACCTGATCTCTATAGTAGATAGCCTTATCTTTTCCATCTTCCATAGCGGCTGCTTTATCTGCCGTTTCAATCAAAGTCTTAAGAGCAGTCTTGGTTGCTGCTAGTAAATCAGATACTTCTTGCAAAGTCTCTGTCTGAGTAGAAACATTTGCGCCACAAGCTTCTTTCACTTTGATGATAGAGTCTGCAATCTCAATCGTTGCTTTTACAACAGCAGGAATAATCTGCTTGCTTGCAATATCAATCATGGCGCGAGCTTCTATATTGATTGCCTTCGCATAAGCTTCATATTCAATCTCTGCACGAGATTCAAGTTCAGCCTTGGTGAAGACGTTGAATTTTTCAAATACATTGATTGCTTTGTCCGTAGTAAGAGCTGGAATCGCATCTACCATATTCTTGATATTTGGAAGTCCACGTTTTTCAGCTTCTTCTACCCATTCATCTGAATATCCATTTCCATTAAAGATAATTCTCTGATGTTCTGTTGCATACTTCTTGATCAAATCATGAACTGCAAGGTTGAAATCTTCTGCATTTTCAAGAACCTGGCAAGCTTCATCAAAGGCTTCTGCAACAATGGTATTTAATACGGTATTTGGCATGGCAACGGAATCGTTCGAACCACACATTCTAAACTCGAATTTGTTACCGGTAAATGCAAATGGAGATGTTCTATTACGATCAGTAGCATCCTTCATAAAGTCTGGAATGGTACTTACACCAGTCTCTAATTTGCTGCCCTCTAGAGAATGGGTGGCAGAACCTGTATCAATCAGCTGCTTTACCACATCTCCAAGCTGTTCTCCAAGGAATACAGACAAAATAGCTGGTGGTGCTTCATTTGCTCCAAGTCTATGGTCATTTCCTACATCCGCTGCAGACTCACGCAAGATATCTGCATGGGTATCTACGGCTTTTAAGATACAGGTAAGTACCAATAAGAACTGGATATTCTCGTGAGGTGTTTTGCCTGGATCTAAAAGGTTGATTCCATCATCTGTAGTAATAGACCAGTTGTTGTGCTTACCAGAACCATTGACTCCAGCAAATGGTTTCTCGTGAAGAAGGCAAGTAAGTCCATGACGACCTGCTACCTTTTTCAAGGTTTCCATAATCAGCTGATTGTGATCTACTGCAATATTGGCCTCTTCGAAGATTGGTGCTAGCTCGTGCTGGGCTGGAGCAACCTCATTATGCTGGGTCTTGGCAGGAACACCAAGCTTCCATAGCTCTTCGTTGACATCTTTCATATAGGCTGCAATTCTTTCACGGATTGCACCAAAGTAATGATCGTCTAATTCCTGTCCCTTTGGAGGCATTGCACCAAACAAAGTACGTCCGGTAAAGATCAAGTCTTTTCTTTGCAAATATTTTTCACGATCTACAATAAAATATTCCTGTTCTGCTCCTACAGATGCTCTAGCTTCCTTGGATGTGGTATTTCCAAATAATTTCAAAAGGCGAATGGTCTGCTTGCTCAAAGCTTCCATGGAACGAAGCAGCGGTGTCTTTTGGTCTAATGCTTCTCCTGTATAGGAACAAAATGCGGTTGGAATACAAAGAGTAGCTCCAGCTGCATCATGTCTTACAAAGGCTGGTGAGGTACAATCCCAAGCGGTATATCCTCTTGCCTCAAAGGTAGCACGAAGTCCACCTGATGGGAATGAAGAAGCATCCGGCTCTCCTTTGATTAGTTCTTTTCCTGAAAAGCTCATTAATACCTTGCCATTTTTCATAGGCGAAGTAATAAAGGAGTCATGTTTTTCTGCTGTTACACCAGTAAGTGGTTGGAACCAATGGGTATAATGGGTTGCCCCTTGTTCGATTGCCCATTCTTTCATCTCATGTGCAATTACATCAGCAGTTGCAAGATCTAGATCTTTTCCTTCAGAAAGTGTTTCATGTAACTTTTGATATACTTTCTTTGGAAGTCTTTCCTGCATGACAGTGTCGTTAAACACGTTCTCGCCAAAAATTTCATTTACTTTGATTTTGTCACTCATTTGTCTTCTTCCTTTCCCCTTAATGAAGATATCTATTTCTTTCCAATAAAGGCTAATACTAGCCAATAGATTTATTTATATACAAGGAAAGCTTGTAGATAAAAAAATGGCGCTCCAAAACTATGTTGGAACGCCTTTGCTCTTGTATATACATTACATCAATTCTCTCAAAATTGCAAGAGAGGATTTCCAATTCTTCTATAACTGACAAATTTTTGTTAGTTGTAGCCAATTCTTTATGCGATTTTGACGAAAATACTTAGTCATTTGGCATGGCTTCGATTTCCTCTGGACTTCTACATAGCTTTACATTGGGATTGACTCCTAATGGGACCTTATAGACCGGCTTATAATTTTCCTTCACCTTCACTTGAACGGCTTTGTGGCAGACTTCAAACTCTACTTTAGTATGGTCCCCACCATATTCTCCATCCAAAGTCCAAGAGATCTCCTCATCACTATAAAAAGTGACCTTAGAGGCTTGCACCATTACAATCAATTCCTCTTCATCAGTCAGGCTAAGCATACCTGTCAAGATTCGGTTGAACTGTACTGGATTTTTCGGTGTCTTAATGAGTACGATTTCAAATTTGCCATCATCAAGCTTTACTTCATTGCAATAATTGATTCGCATTCCAGCCACAAAGGCAGAATTGCCTACCATTCCATAACAAAAATCGTCTTCAATAACAGAACCATCAAAATCAATCTTCATATGGATACTATCGAGTCCATGGAAACGTTTGATTCCTTCCACCACATAAGCAGCATGGCCTAAGACATTTTTCAAATCCTGATTGGTTCCATAGGAAACATCTGTTAATATTCCAAAAGCAGCAACGTAAACAAAATTCTTTCCATTAAAGGAGCCCACGTCACAAGCAAATGGCTTTCCTTTTACCGCTACTTTGGCTGCATCTAGGGTTCTCTTCGGCAGCTGCAAAGAATTGGCAAAATCATTGGTGCTTCCAGCCGGGATATAACCAAGGGGCGTCTTATGGTTGCCACGCATGATTCCCCTCACCACTTCATCTAAGGTTCCATCGCCTCCACCGCAGACAATAAGATCATACTTAGATGCAGACTCATGCACCAGATGATACGCATCCTTTCTTGCCTGGGTAGGATGAACCACGACTTCGTAGTCATCTTTAATCATCATATCTACAATCTCGTAGACTTTATTTTTAATTGCACCTTTTCCTGACAAAGGATTAAAGACAAATAATGCTTTCTTACTCATGTTCTTCTTCACCTCTTAGTTTTTGTGCCATTTCTGATATCTTTCTCAATCTATGATTGATTCCGCTTTTTCCAACTGCTGGCGTAAGCATCTGGCCTAATTCTGCAAGGGAGCTTTGTGGATGCTCTAGCCTTAGATAAGCAACCTCTTGCAAATGAATAGGAAGGCTAGATAGTCCTACTTCTGCTTCCACATATTTGATGTCTTCCATTTGCCGAACGGCTGCATTCACCGTTTTATTAATATTGGCTGTTTCGCAGTTTACCTGCCGATTCACATTGTTGCGCATATTTTTCACAATGCGTACATTTTCTAGTTCCATCAAAGCCTTGTGGGCCTGCATAACATTTAGAAGATCCACGATTTGAGAGCCTTCTTTTAGATAGACCACATAGTGATTCTTTCTTACCACAATCTTTGAATCCACATCAAAGCTGTTGATGATTTCCATCAGCTGTATGGCTTTTGTCTCTTTGTCCGTCACAATTTCTAGATGGTATGCCTTTTCCGGATTGCTCATAGAGCCTGCTGCGAGAAAGGCACCTCGTATAAAAGCCCGCTTGCAACAGGTCTGCTGAATCAAAAGTCCATCTACTAAGTCCTCCCTTGTCAGGATATTTCCTTTCTCATCAAGTCTTTTGATCGCTTTTAGAATGGTCTCTACCTGTTTTTGACCATCAATGAGCAGGCGATAATTGCGAACCTTTGTGCCATGACCTCCTGGTAAGACTTCGAATTGCACTTCATAAGAAAACAGGGCTTTAATTAAAGTCATAACCTTCCGGACCACGCCAATATTTTCGGTGGCTACCACAAGCTGTTTGTTGCCCTGGTCTAAGGAGAAAGTGGCAAGAAAGGCCAAGACTGCCGCAAGCTCTGCTAGCTGACAATGGCGACTTTTGGACGTATAATGCACTAATTCTTCTTTTACATTTCCCGAAAATGTCATGTTCTCTCCTACTTTGGCTTATCCTTTGCAATATCTCTATGATCCAAATGATAGCTAAAGCCCCCCACCTCTTCTTTACTTAAATAGTCATATAAGGCATTTGCTACCGTAACAGATCGGTGTTTGCCACCGGTGCAACCAATGGCAATAATCAGTTGATTCTTTCCTTCTACGGCATATTTTGGCAGAAGGAAGCTCAGTAAATCATAGAGCTTATTTAGAAAAACTTCACTTTCTGAATCCTTCATGACATAATCTTGCACCTGTTTATCATTGCCTGTCATAGGCCGAAGAATCTCATCATAATACGGATTTGGCAAAAATCTCACATCAAAGACCAGATCCGCATCCGATGGAATTTCATATTTGTAGCCAAAGGATACAATGTTGACCACCATATTGCCAAAAGGCTTGTCATCTACTAGCACGTCCTTGAGATCTGTACGCAAGTGGCGAATCAGCAAGTGACTGGTGTCAAATATATAATCTGCCTGAAGCCGCAGAAATTGCAGGCGTTCCCTTTCCTTTTCAATTCCATCTTGCACTCTGCCATCTTCGGAAAGAGGGTGTCTGCGCCTAGACTCTTTATAGCGTTTAATTAAGGTCTTATCTGCTGCATCTAAAAATACGATCTTATAGTCGATTCCCATCTGCTTTAAATGGCTTAGGATTTCTTCTATTTTGGCTAGCTTATCGCCGCTTCTCACATCGAGCCCCAAAGCAACATTCTTTGTCTTAGGGTGGTTCATGGTCAGCTCAGCAAACTTCTCCACCAGTTCAATCGGCATATTATCTACGCAAAAGAATCCAAAATCTTCTAGCATCTTGAGTGCTACCGTCTTTCCTGCTCCGGAAAGTCCTGTCACAATTACAAATTTCATGCCTCTTCCTCGCCATTTCTTTTAGAAAAATTTTCCAACCATTTTGACTTCAGGTTCTAGGCGAACTCCAAATCCTACTTCGACTTTGTCTTGTACATCCTCTATGAGTTCAAGGATATCTCTCGCAGTAGCATGGTCTTTATTAATGACAAATCCACTATGCTTTTGGGATACCTGGGCTCCCCCTACTTGATATCCCTTTAAGCCGGCATCCTGAATCAGTTTGCCTGCAAAATGTCCGGCCGGTCTCTTAAAGGTACTTCCAGCACTAGGATATTCTAGAGGCTGTTTTTCTGTCCTTTGGGCCTTAAGTTCATCCATGCGCCTGCGAATCTCATTTTTATTTCCTATTTCAAGAGCAATACAGGCTTCTATGACCACATAGCCCTTTTCTTCCACATTACTATGGCGATAGGATAGCTCAAGCTGGTCTGGACTTAAAGTTACGATCTCACCTTCCGGTGTCAGCACTTTGGCCCATCTTAGGATGTCCTTGATTTCTCCTCCATATGCTCCTGCATTCATGACAACGGCTCCACCTACAGTACCTGGAATTCCCGCTGCAAATTCCATGCCACTAGCTCCCTGAGCCAAGGCTTTATGGGCCAGCCTAGACAAGAGGCATCCTGCTTCTACATAGAACAGTACCTGCTCTCCTTCTACCTCTAGGTTGATCTTGCTTGCTCTTTTTCCAAGTTCAATGACCACGCCATCAATTCCACCATCTCCCACAAGAAGATTGCTTCCATTTCCCACAATCATATAGGGAATCTGATTTTTATGAAAATAAGGAACCAGCTGCATAAGCTGAGTGATATCTGGCATCAGATATAGCTCAGCATTCCCCCCTACTCGAAAGGAGGTATGATGTGACATAGGCTCCTCAAGAAGGATCTGCTCCTTTGTTAAAATTGTCTTTATCTCTTCTATCAATTGACCTTTTTCCATCTAGACTTCCTTCAAAAATGCGATGTAACCCTTATAGGCTTCATACAAGTCTGCTTTACTAATAATTTCCCATGGTGCATGCATATTCAGCACAGCAACGCCACTATCAATTACCTGCATACCATAATTTGCCAAGATATAAGCAATGGTTCCGCCACCACCCTGGTCTACTTTGCCAAGCTCTGCCGTCTGGAAGCATACGTCATTTTTGTCCATAACATCCCTTAGAATCGCCATGTATTCAGGGTTGGCATCATTCGAGCCACTCTTTCCTCTAGAACCGGTGAACTTGTTAAATACCAAGCCTCGTCCAAAGTAAGCACTATTCTTCTTTTCCATGACTTCTGGGAAGTTTGGATCAAAAGCTGCGCTCACATCAGAAGATAAAACAAAGGAATTGGCCATGGCTCTTCGAACCGAAATCTCACTGGTATATCCTGCTAGGTTCAGCACTTCTGCTACGCAATTTTCAAAAAATCTAGACTGCATTCCGGTTGCTCCAACAGAACCGATTTCTTCTTTATCTACCAATAGGCAGACACTAGTATGTTTTGGCACTTCCATTTCCAACATCGCGCAAAATGATGGATAGGCACATACTCTGTCATCATGGCCATATCCCATAATCATGCTTCGATCTAGACCATAGTCTCTGGCATTTCCAGCTGGTACTACTTCGATTTCTGCTGAGAGGAAATCTTCTTCTTCAATATCCATCTTGTCCTTTAAGATCTTGAGGATATTGGCCTTTACCGCTTCTTTGGTTTCAGAATCTGCTTCTTGTAGTGGCATGCTGCCAATCAGGACATTGAGATTCTCCCCTTCTATCACCTTGGCTGCTTTCTTATCCATCTGATTTGCGGACAAGTGCACTAACAAGTCACTGATTCCAAAGACAGGATCCTCCTCGCCTTCGCCAATGGCAAATTCTACCAAGGACAAATCTTTTTTCACTACCACTCCGTGAAGCGCTAATGGCAATGTCACCCATTGGTATTTCTTGATTCCCCCATAATAATGGGTATCTAAAAATGCCATGTCTGTATCTTCGTATAGAGGATTTTGCTTGATGTCAATTCTTGGGGAGTCAATGTGAGCTCCTAAAATATTCATACCATCTTCTAGGTCTTCTTCTCCAATGACAAATAGGGCAAGTGATTTTCCCATATTGCCAGCATAAATGCGGTCTCCAGGCTTTAATTCTTCCCCTTGAGCAATCAGATCATCTAGGTCCCTGAATCCTGCTGCCTGTGCCCTTAAAATAAACTCGCTAGTGCATTCTCTTTCGGTCTTGCAATTTGATAAAAATACTCTATATTCTTCTCCAAAAGAGAATACCTTCTCTAATTCTTCCTGTGTATATTTCTTCCATGCATTTGGTCTTTCCATACTACTCCTCCTACAAGCTTCCATTCATATTATTTTGTACTCGGTTGTACAGCTCATGGGCTGCATTATAGCCCATTTTCTTAGTTCTATGGTTGACTGCCGCAGCCTCTACGATGACTGCAAGATTACGGCCTGGTCTGATTGGAATAGACTGACATACCACCTGATTGCCCAAGATGTCGGTATATTCTTCTTGCAGGCCTAATCGGTCGTAGTTGCAATCCTTTTTCCACTCTTCCATTTTTATGACAAAGTCAATATTTTGCCTTTCCTTGACACTTTCTACTCCGAACATTTCTTTGACATCAATGATGCCAATGCCCCTTAGTTCAATAAAGTATCTGGTGACTTCCGGAGAGGTACCCACTAAGGTCTTGTCATTTACTTTGCGAATCTCGACCACATCATCTGTCACAAGACGGTGTCCTCGGCGCACTAGCTCTAGAGCCGCTTCACTCTTACCGATACCACTTTCACCGGTAATCATGACTCCTTCTCCATAGACATCTACCAAGACTCCATGCAAAGAAATCATAGGCGCAAGCTCCCAGGCTAAGGTCAAGATGAGCTCTGCCATATATTCCGAGGTCTCCTGGTCTGTTCCTAGCAAAGGAATTCCATTTTCTATGGCTAGTCTTTTGAAGGCATCAATGGGTTCAAAGCCTCTGCAAAAGACAATGCAAGGGATGGAATAAGACAAAAATTCATGAAAGATCTGATCCTTACGAATCGGATCCATATGTTGTAAGAAGCTATATTCTACCGTTCCTATAATCTGAACTCTCTCTTCTTGAAAATGCTCAAAGTATCCATTGAGCTGAAGAGCTGGGCGATTCACATCTTTTTTGCGAATCATGGCCTTTTCCAAATTTAGCTCTGGCGTAAAGACTTTTAGTCCCATTTTATTTACTATTTTTTGAACGCTTACTTCTTCCATAAAGTCTGATCCTTCCTTTTGTGGGTGTACATATTCTCTTTTCTATACTATAAACTATCCGCAACTTCTCTACAAGTTAGGAATGGAAAAATCCATAGACTGCCTGGGCTGCTTTGAGATTCATCTCTGGCAACTGATTCAGTTCTTCTACGCTAGCTTCTTTGATCTGTTCGATTCCTTCAAAGGCTTTCATTAGAGCCCTTCTTCTTGTATTTCCGATTCCTGGAATATCATCAAGAATGGATTTGACCTGACTTTGTCCCCTTAAGGACCTGTGATATTCAATGGCAAACCGGTGGGCTTCATCTTGAATACGGGTAATCAGATTAAATCCTTCACTATGAATATCAATAGGAATTTCCTGATTATTATAATACAGGCCCCTAGTTCTATGATGATCGTCTTTTACCATGCCACAGATGGGAATCTCAAGATTCAGCTTGCTTATGACCTCCAAGGCAATATTTACCTGACCTTTTCCTCCATCCATCATAATAAGGTCCGGAAACTTGGCAAAGCTTCCTACTTGCTTTGGCAAGCCCTTTTCTTCTAGCTTCTTGATTTCATCTAAGCCATGGGTAAATCTACGGGTCAAGACTTCTCGCATAGAAGCATAGTCATCTGGGCCTACCACCGTCTTTAATTTGAACTTACGATAGTCACTTCTTAACGGCTTGCCTTTTTCATATACCACCATAGATCCAACGCTTTGATAGCCACTAGTATTGGAGATATCATAGGCTTCCATTCGTTCAATCCTATCAAGGCCGAGCAAGGCCGCAATCTGTTTCACTGCACCGATGGTTCTTCCTTCTTCTCGTTTGATTCGCTCGGTATCTTGATCTAGGACCATTTGGGCATTTTTTTCAGCCAGTTCTACCAGCTTTTCCTTTTGTCCTTTTTGAGGTACGTGAAGGTATACTTTTTGCCCTTTATTGTCGCTTAGCCACTTGGCCAACAGGGGGGCATCTTCTACCTCTTCCTGCAAGATCAACTCTTTTGGAATATAAGGCGTGCCTCCATAGAATTGCTTGATAAAGCTTCCTAGAATCTTGCCATTTTGATCTTCTGCTGGGAATTTCATATAGAAATGTTCACGGCCAATCATCTTGCCCCCTCGAACAAAAAAGACCTGGATGACAGCATCGCTATCTTTCTTGGCCATGGCAATAATATCTTTATCTTCTCCATCAGAATTGCTGATCTTTTGCTTTTGGGCAATTTGTTTGACGCTTCTTAAAAGCTCTTTATATTCTCCTGCCTTTTCAAATTCTAATCTTTCAGCAGCTTCTTTCATGCTTTCTTCTAGCTTCGATAAGATCTTGCTATAATTTCCATTTAAGAAAGCAAGAATCTCTTCAATATTTTGCCGATAGTCTTCTTTGGAAATATAACCTTGGCAAGGTCCACTGCAGCGCTTGATATGATAGTTAAGACAGGGTCTTTCTTTTCCCACATCCCTTGGCAAGACTCTGTTGCAGCTTCGGATTTGGTAGAGTTTTTTTAGCAAGTCAATGGTTTCTCGTACTGCATCTGCACTGGTATAAGGCCCAAAATATCTAGACTTGTCTTTTTTCATTTGACGTGAAAAGAGGACTCTGGGAAAATCCTCTCCCAGAGTCACCTTAATATACGGATAAGTCTTGTCATCCGTTAACATTGTATTGTATTTTGGTCGGTGCTCTTTGATCAGGTTACACTCAAGCACCAAGGCTTCTAGTTCCGAGTCCGTAATGATATATTCAAAATGATCAATCAAAGAAACCATCTTTTCAATCTTGGAAGTTTTATTTCTTGAAGATTGAAAATATTGCCGTACTCTATTCTTCAAGCTTACTGCTTTTCCTACATAGATAATGGCATCGTTCTTATCATGCATCAAGTAGACTCCCGGTTTGTCCGGCAGCTTTTTCAACTCTTCCGGAATATCGAACATAATTCTACCTCTATTCTCCTCGAAGGAGACGTTCTAAGCGGTCTTCCTCTTCCTTCTTTTTATCAAGAACATCCTGGTCATCAGCTTCTTTCAGCCCCTGACCTAGTTTACTTGCACTCGTATCATCACTAGATGACTTTCTGTCAGCAGAGCCTGTTTTCTTCACAGGATTCATAGACACCCTGCTAGCAGATGCGCCCTTTTTCTCCTCTGCTTCCTCATCTTCTGGTTCTTCAATGCCCTTTAGCTGACGGAAGATCTTCATGAACTGCTTACCGGTAATGGTTTCATGGTCAAAGAGATAAGAAGCAATTTCATCTAGGATCTCTCTATTTTCCTCTAAGAGAGACTGGGCCTTCTCATAGGCTTCCTTGAGAATCTTCATGACTTCTTCATCAATCATCGCTGCTGTCTGTTCGCCGCAGTTAAGCACCGCACGACCATCCAAGTAACGATTCTCTATGGATTCAAGTCCCATCAGGCCAAACTTCTTGGACATACCATATTGGGTCACCATGGCTCTTGCCATCTTGGTTGCTTTCTCAATATCATTAGAAGCTCCTGTCGTTACAGAATCAAAGACAATCTCTTCTGCTGCTCTACCAGCCATAAAGGTCACGATCTCTGTGCGAAGTTCCTTTTCTGTCATAAGATATTTTTCTTCTTCTGGAACCTGCATAACATAGCCAAGTGCCCCCATGGTACGTGGAACAATGGTAATCTTTTGCACCGGCTCAGAACCTTTTTGGAGGGCTGCTGCAAGGGCATGACCTACTTCATGGTAGGCAACAATACGTTTTTCCTCTTCTCCAAGGATTCTATCTTTTTTCTCTTTTCCTGCAATGACTAATTCTACAGATTCAAACAAGTCTTGCTGGTTTACGAATCTTCTTCCGTGCTTTACAGCATTGATCGCCGCTTCATTAATCATGTTGGCAAGGTCAGAACCTACCGCTCCGCTGGTAGCCAAAGCAATTTCATGAAGGTCGCAGGAATCGTCCATAAGAACATTTTTCGCATGTACCTTTAAGGTCTCATATCGACCCTTTAAGTCAGGCTTTTCTACAATAATTCTACGGTCAAATCTTCCTGGTCGAAGGAGGGCCTTATCAAGGACTTCCGGACGGTTGGTAGCTGCCAGAATCATGACACCTTTCGAGCTGTCAAAACCATCCATTTCAGCAAGAAGCTGATTCAAGGTCTGTTCTCGTTCATCATTGCCCCCACCATAGTGAGAATCTCGACTCTTACCAATGGCATCAATTTCATCAATAAAGATAATACATGGAGCCTGCTTTTGTGCTTCTTTAAACAGATCACGCACACGAGAAGCACCTACACCAACGAACATTTCCACAAAGGCAGATCCTGCCATAGAGAAAAATGGCACCTTGGCTTCTCCTGCTACCGCCTTGGCCAGCAAGGTCTTACCAGTACCTGGAGGGCCTACTAACAGAGCTCCTTTCGGTAATTTTGCTCCAATATCTGTATATTTCTTAGGATTGTGCAAAAAGTCTACTGCTTCCTGGAGAGATTCCTTGGCTTCGTCCTGTCCTGCCACATCCTTAAAGGTTACTCCCGTCTCCTTTTGCACATAGACCTTTGCATTGCTTTTTCCAACTCCCATCACACCGCCGGCACCGCCGCCCATGCGTCTCATGGCAAATCCAAGCAAGATCCAGATCAAAGCAATCGGAATCAAGATGCTCAAGATATTATAAATGATGGTAGAACGGGTATCAGGAATCGTTCCTTTGATCACAACATCATGCTTCTTTAGCAAAGGTAATAATTCTTCATCTGTAATCCGCGCCGTATAATAGGTCTTGCTCATGGCTGTATTCAAGGATGGAGCAAGAGCGCTAGTAGAGTTGGTAATCGTAGTCTGACTCGTGCTACTTTGCGTGCTCTGAGAGCTGTCTGAGCTTTTTGGAGTAATGTTAATCTGGTAGGTTGTAAATTCTACTTCTTCTACCTGGTCTTCCTCTACCATCTCTAAGAACTTGGTATAGGTAATCTCTTCATTGGACATGGAAGAAATACGATTTGACAAAAAGCTCATAATCAGTAAGACAAATAAGGCGGCAAAGACAAACATCAGCATGGTAGGGCCCTTGCCATTGTTATTATTCTTGCCTCCATTATTATTTCCATTGTCATTATTGTTGCGATTATTATTGTTATTATAGTTATTGTTGTAGTTGTTATAGTTATTGTTATCCATAC
>CAVJBW010000012.1:0-15389 GCA_963647625.1 Lachnospiraceae bacterium | reverse complement strand
CCTAGTCCTGTCTCTAGAATGATATAATCACAATCTTCCTGTTCAAAATATAAGATTGCCATTAAAAAGGAATAATCAAAAAAAGTCAAAGTAAGACCAAAGTCTTCTAAGACTAATTTTTTTCCCAATTCCAAAGCCGTATCTTTTGGAATCCTCTTACCATTCACTTCTATTCGTTCTGTAAAATCAATTAAGTGGGGGGAGGTAAATTTTCCTACCTGATAACCAGCTTCTCTTAGAATATATGCCAACATGGTGGAAACAGACCCTTTCCCATTGGTCCCTGCCACATGAATGATCTTCCTTTGATTGAGAGAGATTCCTAGCTGCTCTAGGGCTTTTTCACTTACTTCGATTCCAGGTATCTGTTCAAATCTTCTAGCCTGTTCGATGGTTTGCATTAATGTATCATATGTAATATCTTTTTCCTGTTTCATCATTTTATCCTATGTGCAATTCCTGCTACTACGCGGTAAACCTTTGTTGCTTCCTTGGCCCAGATACAGCCTACTCTGCCACACTGCTCTCTATAGTCTCTTTCAAAAGGATCTACTGGAACGATTCCGCTTCCCATCTCTTGTAAAGTAATGATGCTGCTAGCATGGTCTCGCCCGTAGCTTTCTGCTTCTATTTGGGGGTCTTTTCCTTCTTTCATTAACTTTAAGATCCACTCTTGGGCATCAAAGAAAAAGTCACTTTCTTCTGTTGCAATGCTTCTTGCAAAGTCTTTCTTTCCTTGATAAGCTCCTCCTACGATCAAAATCATCTTTTTACTCCTAATAAAGTAACAGCTGGGCAATCACCACGGCAGCTGCCATAAATAGTTCACACAGTTCTAAGAAAAATCCTTGGGTATCTCCCGTAATTCCTCCAAAAATCTTCTGGCTCATAAGACGGTAAATAACCAAAAATGCCAAGGCACTAAAAGCTGCCGTCATTCCCAAAGGCAAGCTCATCCATACCATAATCACAAGGCATAGCAAGGTCTCTATGATCAAGATAATTCGTACCACTTTTTTGGATAAGGCATCTGCAAAGGTATGCACCAGGCCACTTCCCCTAGCACAAGGAAAAGAAGCCACTCCATATCCACTCAAGGCGCGGCTTAAGATAAAACCAATTCCTAATACCATTAAGCCTTCCTGCTTCACCTCTGTAAAAATTCCAAAATAGGCAAGGAAAAATACGCAGGCAATAATAATGGCAAAGGCCCCTGCATGGGTATCTTTCAAGATTTCAAGGCGGCGTTCTTTGGTCTGAAAACTGCTTAAGGCATCGGCAGTATCTAAAAGTCCATCTAGATGAATGCCTCCCGTTACGAGCACTGGAATCAGGGTAAGACCCACTGCCCTCAAGCTATCACCTGCTCCTAGATGACTAGCGAGGGCGAACCAAAGCCATTCTAACAGGGCAATCACTAGTCCAATCAAAGGGAAAAAGCACATGGTATAGCGCATATTTTCTTTTGTCCATTGAATAGGAGGCACTGGCAACTTGGAATACATTGCTAGTGCAATTATCATACTTTTTACGATCTTCATTTTATTTTTATCCCGATTCCTACAACTACTTCATAGACTTCATCCGCAAGGGCAAACAGCTCTTTATTGACCTTGGCTAGAACTTCCATATAAGATCTGGTTTCCTCTTCATAAATCATTCCATCTGCAAATACATCATTTGTTACAATCACAAGATGATGGGTATTTTCAAGCAGGTGATGAATTCCTTGCAAGATAGATAAGACCACATCTTCCTGAGGGTCCTTTCGAAAGATCTCATTTGCCACAAGATTTGACATGCACTCTAGCAAGGCCACCTGTCCATGCTCTATCTTGAGCTTATGCAAGTCCACATATTGCTCTAGAGTCGCAAATCCTTTTCCTTCTCTTAGCTTGCGATGTCTCGCGATTCTTTTTTCCCCTTCCTTGCCAAAGGGCTGCATGGTGGCAATATAATATTTGTCATTGGTATACTTTTGGCAGATTTCTTCTGCAAATTCTGATTTCCCACTGCCACTAGCTCCATAGACTACTGTAAGCATAATTCTTCTCCAAAGGTCATTGTCAAAATCATGATTGGATTTTGACCCATCATCATATGATAAGCACCTAATTTTTTTGCCTTTGCTACTGTCAAATGCAGAATCTCCACCTGAGCGGTGTCATAGTCTTTGACAAGCTCCATCATCTGAGCTTGGGTTTCTAAGGAAACCGCAGAGATGACCACTTTGATCTGTGGATTTTTCTCTCGCAGACAATCAATAATTTCTTTTAGATTGCCACTGCTTCCTCCCACAAAGGCATGGGATGGCCTAGGCAGATTCTCCAAAATAGCTGGAGCCTGTCCTGCAATCACCTGCAAGTTCTCTAGTCCAAATCTGGCTGCATTTTCTTCAATCAGCTGACAGCCTGGTACTTTTTGTTCAATTGCATAGACATAGCCCTTATCCATAAGGCGAGCCGCTTCTATACTGATGCTTCCTGTTCCCGCTCCAATATCATAGAGAATACTATCTTCTGCAAGGGCTAGTTTGCTAATGCAGATACTTCTGACCTCTTCTTTGGTCATAGGAACTTCCCCGCGAATAAATTCATCATCCTTGATTCCTGGGGTGACAATCTTGGCCTTGGCATCTGGATTTACCACAACAGCAACACAGATTCCATCTACAGAAAAGTCAAAAAATTCTCTTACCAGTCTGCTTTCTAGCACCTGATTTGGATAGCTAAGGTTGGCCCCTACATGCATCTGTAACTTGCCATATCCTGCCACCGTCAAAGAAGCGGCAAATTTTTGCACGGAGGCTGCATCGGACAAAAGAACAAATACATATTTATTTTTTTGCAAGGCTGCAGAAACATTCATGCTCCTTCCATGAAGGGAACATAAAGCCATCTCATCCCAAGGAATCCCTAGGCAAGATGACATATATTGCAGGGAGGAAATTCCACATAAGGTCCTGATTTCGATTCCAGAAAAGGATTTTAGTATATCCGTCAGCTTCTTCGCCCCACTATAGAATCCCGTATCTCCCGAAAATGCAACAACAATCTGTTTCTTTTCCGGATGATCCTTGATATATTTTACGATTTTCTCAGCTTTATATTCATTTAAGCATTCTTTGTGAAAGGAAGATACGGCTTCTAGAATTCGTTTTGCTCCGATGATCACATCAGCCTGTTCACAGGCCTTATGAGCAGCAAGGGTCATATGCTGCAAGTTGCCAAGGCCAATTCCAATCATGGTCACTTGTTGGCTGCGTGGCAATTCGCGGCCAGTTAATGCTTTGAATAGCTGATAAAGCTCATATCCTTCTTCTTTTGGTCGTCCTAGCACCAAAGGAATCACCCCAGCTTCTTTCGCCGCCATAATCTTTTCTTCAAATCCACCACTTGTACCAGAATTTTTCGTAACTAGATAGGCTGCGTCCGTTTGCTCAAACATGGCTTTATTTAATTCTTTTGTAAAAGGACCTTGCATACAAATCATGTGACTTTTTTCAAGACCTAGAGAAGCCATATGCTCAATGATGCCTTCCTGAGGAAGCACTCTTGCATACAAACGACTAATGTCCTGAATCTTTTCACAATAGGTTGGTAAGGCCTTCGAGCCTACACTTAAGAAAATATTGCCCTCAGTCTCATTTAAATAATCACATAGGGTCAGATCTTCTTCAAAGACCGGAACATCTGCTGGATTGTCCTGGCCTTGTCTTAACAAGCGATAATAAGGAAGGTTGGCCCGTATGGCAGCATCTTTTATATTCTCTGTCACTTCTATGGCATAAGGATGGGTTGCATCAATGACTCCATCATAGCTTTTCGAAATCATAAAGATGGTCATCTGCTCTACATCCATTCTTCCTTGATGCACCTCAATATAGTCTAGATGTGGCATAACCTCTTTGCCATATTCTGTTGCAACACATACGTCTGCTTCTATCTTTTCTTTTGAAAATATTTCTGCTAACCTGCGGCCCTCACTGGTGCCTGAAAAAATCAAAAATCTCACTGCATTCATTCCTTATTTTTCTGTATCATAACCTCTTGGTGTTACCATTTTACCACCAATTACCTTGGTTTGCTCATTTCCAATAAATACGGTCGTAAACATATCTACCTTGGTCTCTTTTAGCTCTTCTAATGTCATGGTCTGTGCCGTCTCGCCATCTCGTCCAATATTCTTTACAATGCCACAGATGGTCTGAGGAGATTTGTACTCTAGCATAATCTGACAAGCCTTTTCTAGATAATCCGCTCTTTTTTTACTAGAAGGGTTATATAAGCAGATGCAAAAATCTCCTTGGGCAGCCATTCTAAGTCTCTGTTCAATCTTGTCCATAGGGGTCAACAAATCACTTAAAGAAATGACGGCAAAGTCATGCATGAGAGGGGCTCCTAGCACAGCACCTCCACCAATCGCTGCCGTCACGCCGCTGATGACTTCTACTTCTACATCACTATACTCCGCGCTTAGCTCATAAATCAAGCCACTCATACCATAGACTCCTGCATCCCCGCTGCAAATCATGGCAACGCGATTGCCTTCCATGGCTTTTTCAAAGGCCATACGGCAACGCTTTACTTCTTGGCGCATAGGAGTAGTCATAAATTCTTTCCCTGGAAAATGCTTCGATACCAGATCCACATATACGGTATAACCTACAATAACGTCACAACTTTCTAGAACCTTCGCTGCCTTAATGGTCATAAGCTCATATTCCCCAGGTCCAATTCCTACTACATATAATTTTTTCACAATAATTCCTTTCTATGACAGGGGCAGATAAGTATCTACACCAATTTCATCAAAACTGCTCATTTTATAATAGATCTCCATGGCTAAATCAAAGATTGGGAAAGTTGCAACGGCGCCGCTCCCCTCCCCGAGACACAAATCCAAAGTGAGCATAGCTTCCTTCTCTAGGGCCTTTAAGATCATCTTCATGGCAGGTTCTTTGGAAACATGGGAGGCAATCATATAGTCCTTGGTAAGGGGCTCGATTCGCTGAGCGATCAAAGCCGCCACTGCCGAGATAAATCCATCGATTACGATAGGGATGTGATAGATTGCTCCACCTAAAAATACTCCACTCAGACCTGCAATATCAAGTCCTCCTACTTTTGCTAAAACATCAATTGGGTCATTTTTGTCTGGCTCATTTACCAAGATTCCCTTTTTGATGGCATTTATCTTGCGCTGCAAGCCCTCCGAGGACAAGCCTGCCCCTTTGCCGGTTACTTCTTCTACCTTAGCTCCAAGTAAAACTGCCGTAATCGCGCTACTTGTAGTGGTATTGCCAATGCCCATTTCACCTGTGGCAATCAGCTTGTAGCCTTTTTCACTTAGGTTTTTCACCATATCAATGCCTTGGCAGATTCCATGGATTGCCTGCTGCCTTGACATAGCCGGTCCCTTGGTAAAGTTGTCTGTTCCATACATTTCTTTTCTTTTTTCTACTCTTGGAGTATCAAAAGCCATGCCTATATCTATTGGAAACAGATCTGCCTTACAGCTTTTGCACATAATGGCAACGCAGGATTTTTCATCTAAAAAATTCTCTGCAACAATTCCGGTTACTTCCTGGCCGGTCTGGGTCACCCCTTCTTCTACCACTCCATTATCGGCGCACATGATAATCAATCCCTTTTTGGAAAGATCAATACGTTCACTTGCTTGAATTGCAGCAATTTGTGCCAAAAGCGTTTCCATCTTGCCTAGAGACTTCAGGGGCTTACCCATAGCATCAAACCGGTCTAATACCCTTTGCCTATAGGTTTCATCTACAGGCGTAATTTCATGAATACTATTAATTTCAATCTCTTTCATGGGATGCCTTTCTATATTCTGTGGTAAAAGTAGGATCATACAGCTTCGAACGCTGATAGTTTCCCTGGGCTACGGCATCTCCGATCACCATAAGCGCCGTCTTTGTAATATTATACTCTTTGGCCGTCTGGGCTAAGGTTCCCACGGTACAGATATGGGTCTCTTCCTCTGGCCAGGTAGCCTTATATACAATGGCAGCAGGAGTATCCTCCTTATAGCCTCCTTTGATTAATTCCTTACTTAATTCTTCCAAAAGACCAGTACTTAAAAATACCACCATGGTAGCTTGATGGGCCGCAAAAGAAGCAATACTCTCTCGCTCTGGCACTGGAGTTCTTCCTGCCATTCTGGTAATCACTACACTTTGGCTAATATCTGGCAGGGTATATTCCATCTTAAGGGCGGATGCAGCTCCTGAAAATGCGCTTACACCTGGGCAATACTGGTATTCAATTCCACACTCATCTAGCAGGTCCATTTGTTCACGAATGGCCCCATAGATGCAAGGATCTCCTGTATGGAGTCTTACTGTCATCTCCTGGTTTGCTTCGGCTTCCTTTATAATCTCAATGACTTCTTCTAGGGTAAGACGGGCACTATCGTAGACCTTACAGGTCTCTTTTTTATTCTTTAACAAGGCAGGATTCACCAAACTTCCTGCATAAATAATACGATCCGCCTGGGATAATAATCTTTGTCCTCTTACTGTAATCAAATCTTCTGCGCCGCTTCCGGCTCCTACAAAATGTACCATGTTATTTCTCCTTCGCTATAATCAGGGAATAATATCCTGCTGTCTCATCAATTGCTTCTGCGCTATGATAAATCTTTTCGTTTTCCATTCCGCAATTTTCCACCATCATCACTTCTTGTCCTGAAGCGATGAGAGCTTCCTTTACTTCTTTCATCTTGCTTCCTGTTTTCATAAGGACTTTGGTTCCTGAAGATTGCAATTCTTCCTGCAGATCATAACAAGATGGAAATACATGCAGCTGCTGGTGCTGTTCTACCAGGGAAATATTTAATCTGGCTGCTGCTGCACAAAAAGACGGAATACCACTGATGATTCTAGCTGGATATCCTAGCTCTAGCACCTTGTGATGCAGATACATATAGGTGGAATAAACCGTTGGATCTCCCAATGTCAAAAATGCTACATCCTGACCATTTTCAAGATACCTTGCAATCCTTTTGGCATGGTCATCATAAATCTCATTTAATTTTGTCTTATCTTTTATCATAGGTGCCTTTAATTCTAGGCATTCTTTTTGATCTAATGCTTCTGCAACCGGAAGAACGATCTGATAGGCAACCGTCTCTTCTTTTTTTTCTCCCGGAACAGCAATAACATCTACCTGGTTAATTTGATTAAGAGCTTGCAAAGTCAGCATCTGAGGATCTCCTGGTCCTACCCCAATGCCATACAAAGTTCCATATTGCTTCATGTCAATCTCCTTTTTTATTCAAAATACATATATTCCATATAAAGTTCATTGAAGGTCTTGTCCATGGCAAGAGAGATTTCGGTAGAAAGCTGAACGATTTGGTCACATCTTGCTACATTTTCTTCCTTCATATAATCTACTGCTCCCTTTAAAGAGCTATTTCCAATGGCTTCAATCTTTGGTAACAATTCTTCTGGAAACATGCCGATTCCAGTTGCTTTTTTGGCATCCATTTTATAGCCAAATCCACCTGCCAAATAGACTTTATGAATCTGGTCAAATCCAATACCGTATTGGCCAATCAAAGTCTCTAGACCTGCTCGAATCGCCGACTTGGCAAGCTGAATCTCTCTAACATCCTTTTGGGTAAATGTGATTGGATTGTTCTCTAGGTCCATAGCCAGGCAAAATCCATCATCGAAATAATCTTCTTCTAATCCGCCTGCTTCATCTACGAGTTCTTCTTTTACCAGTTCATATACCGTCTCTACCACTCCGGTTCCGCAGATTCCTACTGGGGCTGCATTTCCAATTGTCGTAACCGTGGCCTTTTCTTCTTGAATGGTAACAGAAGAAATTGCCCCTTTGATACCACCTACTCCGCAAGAAATATTTCCACCTTCAAAGGCTGGTCCTGCTGCCGTGGAGGTCACTAAGATCTTGTCCTTGTTTCCTATGGCCATTTCCCCATTGGTACCTAGGTCAATAAGTACATTGATTTCCTCCGATTGATCAAATCCAGTCGTAAGCATTCCTGCTACAATATCTGCCCCCACATAGGTTGTAATTCCTGGAACCAGCGAAACCTTAATACTCTCTTCTAGACCAAAGTCTGAAAATAAGGTCTTCGTATCCGTCTCAATTGCTGAGATATCAACTGGTGTAAATGGAGAAACTCCCAATGTCTCGCAGGAAAATCCCATTAATAGGTGTCCCATTGTAGTATTTCCCGCAATGGTGATTCCGCAGAGGTCTTTGAATGGATAGTTGTATTTTTCTATCACTTTTACAATGCTTTCATATAAGTCCTTGCGTATGCTCTTGGTGAGCTTATCAAGGTCTCCTTCATTGGCTGCTTGAATTCTTGAAATCACATCTCCCCCAAAGCTTCTTTGGTGGTTTACGGTAGTTACCGTATCAATGACTTTTTGTTCCTTCCTCTGCACTAAGCTCACTGCAATGGTTGTCGTTCCAATATCAATGGCAATGCCGCAGCTTCCCTCAACCTTTCCGGAGCCTTCCATGCCCAAGACTTCAAAGTCATCTTCCGTATCAGAAACTACCTGAAGGGTCATATCATTCTTCGGAATTGTAAGGCAAGCTAGGCGCATGCCATCTGCTAGTTCCTCTTGCGAAAAGAACCCTTCTTCTATCTCTAGAGCCCTTGCTTGTCCCTGCAAGATCTTGACCTTGCACTTTCCACACTTTCCAGTGCCACCACAAGCAGCCGGCAAATAGATTCCTTCTCTTTGGAAAATATCCAAGATCGATTCTTCTCCATTTGCCTCTAGATTACGAACTTCTCCTTTGTAAAATACCTTCAGATTGTACATAAAAACCCCTCCTAGCCAATCTTTCCTTCTCTCATGCATTTTGCAAGTTGAGTTGCAAAATAAGTAATATATATATCTGCACCAGCGCGATAGGCACTCGTTGCCACCTCGCACATAATTGCCTCTTCATCAATAAAACCTGCCATGGCTGTGGTCTTAATCATAGAATATTCCCCGCTAACAGAATAGGTCGCTACTGGAACATTGGTCATCTCCTTGACTTCTCGAATCAAGTCTCCATAGGCCATAGCAGGCTTGACCATTACAATGTCAGCTCCTTCTTCTATATCGGTGAGCACTTCCTTTAGGGCTTCTCTTCGATTGTGATAGTCCATTTGATAGCTTTTGCGGTCTCCAAAAGCAGGAGCGGAGTCAGCTGCATGACGAAATGGGCCATAAAAAGAGGAAGCAAATTTTGCTGAATAAGACATGATTGGAACATTCACATGGCCATGCGCATCTAACATCTGACGAATCGCCCTCACTCGTCCATCCATCATGTCAGAAGGTGCAATCATATCTGCTCCTGCCTGAACCTGGGATAAGGCTGTTTTGGCCAGAACTTCCACGGTTGCATCATTGTCAACCTCATGACCACAGAGAAGACCACAATGTCCATGAGAAGTATATTCACATAGACAGACATCTCCAATCATATATAAATCTGGGCATACCGTCTTGGCCTTTCGAAAGCCTTCCTGCACAATACCATTTTGTGCATAAGCACTAGAGCCAATCTCGTCCTTGTCTTTTGGAATTCCAAATAAAAGAACGCCTCCAATTCCAGCATCTTGCAGCTCAATTAGTTTTTCTTCCATGCGATCAATGCTATAGCGAAACTGTCCTGGCATAGAAGGAATCTCTTCTTTTATATTGCTTCCTTCCATGACAAACATAGGATAAATCAAAGAAGAAGGATCCATCCGCGTCTCTCTTACCATCTTGCGAAGGTGCTGGCTGCTTCTTAATCTTCTTGGTCTATTGCTTAAGTCCATCTATTTCTTCCTCCTACTATCGTATCTACGATTCCATCTATACTTGCATAAGGTGCCACCTGGGTTGACAGTTGAAACTGCGCTGCAGTATCTGCTGTCTTTTGTCCAATACAAGTAGCTACTAGATTCGACAAATCCATATGGGAAAATGCTTGGCAAAAAGCCTTTACTCCAGAAGAGCTGGTAAATATCACATCTGTAATCTCTTTGTTTCTAATAAGGCTCTCTTGTCTTTTTAAGCCTGATATATTGGGCAGGGTATCATAAGTCGGAATATCATGAATCTGCGCCGGAGCACATTTCATGATTTCTTCGATTAATTCCTCGCTTCCATTTCTCGCCCTTGGAATCAAGATCTTCTCCCATTGTCCTGCATGCTGGGCAATACATTTTCCTAGATGCAAGGCATCATAAACCTCAGGCATATAGTCATAGAAAATGCTATATTTTGCAAGTTCCTTGGCGGTTCCTTTTCCCATGACAGCGATTCTTCCATTTCCAAATTCTCTTAAGTCCTTGCCCTTTTCCTTTAACTCCTCAAAAAAGATTTGAACTCCTTGTGGGGAAGTAAAAACCAGCATGGTATAGTCTTTGAGCTGGTCGATTGCCTGATAAAGCCTTTGATTTGGAACAATCTTTTCCGTCACAATACAAGGCACTTCTATCACTTCAGCTCCAAGGCGGCGAAGCCTTAAGGCCAATTCTGCATTTCGGTTATTTGGCCTAGTTACCAATATCTTTCTGCCAAACAAAGGCTTTTTTTCATACCAGGAAAAAGTCTCCGAATAATTACATACCTCTCCTACAACAATAATGGCCGGAGAATGAAATCCTAGCTCTCTAGCCTTTGTGGCCAGAGAGCTGATAGGAGCAATCAGCTTTCTTTGAGAGGATGTCGTTCCTTGCTGCAAGAGGCCACAAGGCATATCTCGTCTCATTCCTGCATCCATAAGTCCTTGGCAGATTTCTTCTAGGCTTGAAACTCCCATCAAGAAGACCAAAGTTCCCTCAAGTCGCACCAAAGCCTTATAATCGATAGGCTGGCTAGCATCCTTCTTTCGATGGCCTGTAATAATATGAACCGAGCTGGCTTGTGCTCTATGGGTTAGTGGAATCCCATTATAAGCTGGCACTGCCGTCGCCGAAGTCACGCCTGGGACTACTTCAAATTCCACTCCATGCTCTGCTAGAAGCTCAATTTCTTCTCCCCCTCTG
Organism: Lachnospiraceae bacterium; assembly: GCA_963647625.1. Classification (GTDB taxonomy): domain Bacteria; phylum Bacillota; class Clostridia; order Lachnospirales; family Lachnospiraceae; genus Eubacterium_C. Next base: position 4,349 of record CAVJBW010000012.1, on the reverse strand, counting down.
CCAAATACAAAGGGATCTCCACCTTTTAAGCGAAGAACCTTCTTTCCTTCTAGCGCTTTGTCTAGCAATAGCTGGTTAATCTTTTCTTGTGGCATGGTATGACATCCTGCTTCTTTTCCCACATCGATGCACTGTGTTTTTGGTGGAATAAGGGCAAGAATACTTGGTCCTACCAAGCGATCATATACCACAACATCTGCTTCTTTCAGTAATCGTTCGGCCTTAAGGGTAAGTAGTTCCACATCCGAAGGCCCTGCTCCAACTAGATATACTTTTCCTGATTTCACAACAACTATTCGCACTCCTTTAGCAATTGCTCGGCTAGAAATCTTCCCATACTAGCTGCCTCCTTGCGCTTTCCATCAAGACAACCATATGCTTGCTTTCCATTCTTTTCATTATAGTAAAATCCCAGTAAATGCATCCTCTCCTGCTCAATACTAGCATAAGCCCCTGCCGGTGTTGTACAGCCCCCTTGTAAAGTAGCTACAAAGCTGCGTTCGCAAAGAGCCATATCCCTAGCATCCTGGTCAAAGAATCCCTCTAGGTAACTATAGTCCTGACCTGATCTTCCTTGCACTGCTAGGATTCCCTGTCCTGCAGAGGGCACCATCTCTTCTACCGAGAATATATGGGATATGCGATGTTCAAGGCCTAGCCTTTTTAGTCCTGCTACCGCCAATATTGTCGCCGCATATTCGCCCTGATCAAGCCGATTTAATCTGGTCTCTACGTTGCCTCGAATCGATACAAACTGCGCCTTTGGCATCAGGCGCTGCAATTGAAGGATTCTTCTTGAAGAGGAACAGGCAATTGGCTTGGACAAATCAAGCTTGGTCACATCAGCTGGCAGCACCAGGGCGTCCCTTGCATCTTCCCTCTTGCTATATCCAATCAAGGGAATTTCTGCAAGCACCTTTGATGGCACATCTTTTAAGCTATGAACAGCCATGTCAATCTCTCCTTGAAGTAGAGAATGTTCTAACTCTTTTACAAAAAGTCCCTTTCCTCCCACTTGATATAAAGGCCGATCTAAGATCTGATCCCCCTTGGTGGTCATGGTCACGATGTTTGGTTCATAGCCTTGGCACTGTTCCTGAATATAGTCATATACTTGCCTACTTTGCCATATGGCAAGCTTGCTTTTTCTACTGCCAATTAAAACTTCCATATCTGAGCTTACTTTCCTCTTGTCTCGTCAATCATATATAAAAGGGAATTGATAATAGCAGCTGCTACATTGCTTCCCCCTTTTCTTCCCTTTGCTACAATATAAGGAATCTTGGTATCCATCAACAGCTCCTTGGCTGCTACCACATTAACAAATCCCACTGGGACTCCCACTACCATAGCTGGCATTTTCCCTACACTTTCTACCAATTCGCAGATGCGAATCAAGGCGGTTGGCGCATTGCCCACCACATAAATGAAATTGTCATATTGTGCAAATGCCTTATCTACTGCAGCTACCGATCTGGTGGTTCCATTTTCTTTTGCAATACGAGCCACCTCATCATCTGCCACATAGCACTCTACCTTACCACCTAGCTTGGCCACTACCTTTTTATTGATACCGGACAAGGCCATGGTAGTATCTGTAATAATCGTTGCCCCACTTTTCAAGGCCGACAAGGCGGTTTCTAATACTGCATCTGAAAATACCAGATTGGTGGCATAATCAAAATCCGCACTGGTATGAATAGCCCTTTTGATAATAGGAGCATATTCTTCATCAATGCTAAGTCCTTGCTCTAGTAGTTCCTGCGTAATGATTTCAAAACTTCTTCTTTCAATATCCTGTGGTTTTACATTTTCAAATTCCATCATTCAAAATCCTATATATTTCATCCATATCCAAATGTTGTCTGAGTTGCTTTGATAAGAGAGCAAATTGCTCTTCTCTATAAAGATCAGGGTCTATACTCGTAATTTCCTCTAGAGAAATTCCTTTTTTCTTGGCAAGGCCTCGAATCAATGCCGCAGCTACCTGTCCCTGATCAAAGATACCATGAACATAGCTTCCACAAACAGACTCTGTGGCGGCGCCATCCTTGCGAACCGTGCCGGTAATCGTATCTGCAATCTCTACGAGTGGCAAGACGCTATGCCCTTCTATTCGTCTGGTATCTCCCATGTGAATTTCATATCCTTTCAATTCGACTCCGGAAAGTTCCTCGAAGTCTCCACCAATTGGCAGGATGCGACCTTCCACCTGGGTTCTGACCTTTTCTTTGGTAAATGTAGTCTCCACTGGCAAGAGCCCAAGTCCTCTGATTTGTCCGCCTTCTTCCACATGGTCCGGATCATAGAGATATTCTCCTAGCATCTGATAGCCTCCGCAGATTCCATAAATGCTTGTTCCTAAGTCATGTGCTTTCATAATCATGGTCTCCATACCACTTTCCCTAAGCCACTTCAAATCCCCCATGGTATTTTTCGTTCCTGGAAGAATGATAAGATCCGGATGGGCTAGCTGGTGAGGCTGTGATACATATCGTACGCCGATGCCCTCCATGCCCTCAAATACCTGAAGGTCTGTATAGTTAGAAATTCGAGGCAGGCGAATCACTGCAATATCAATCATCGCCTTTTCATCTATGGCCGTCTGTCCTAGACGTTCACTTAAGGAATCTTCTTCCTCAATATCCACATTCATATAAGGGGCAACGCCGACGACCTTCTTTTTGCAAATCTCTTCGATCTGACGGATGCCAGGATCCAAGATGCTTTTATCTCCTCGAAATTTGTTAATCAAAAGTCCTTTCACCAGGTCTTTTTCCTCTTCGTCTAAAAGCATCATGGTGCCACACAGCTGGGCAAATACTCCTCCTCGATCAATATCACCTACCAAGATGACGGGAGCCTTGGCCATCTTGGCCATTCCCATATTGACAATGTCATCCTGCTTTAGGTTGATTTCCGCTGGAGAGCCGGCTCCTTCTAGTACAATGATGTCATATTCTTCATCTAGGGCTTGATAGGCCTTCCTAATCTCTGGAATATAGTCTTTTTTCTTGGCAAAGTAGTCTCTTGCACTCATGGTTCCTACTACTTTACCATTTACAATGACCTGAGAACCTGTATCATTGGTTGGCTTTAGCAAGATGGGATTCATCTTGACCGACGGTTCAATTCCTGCTGCCTGGGCCTGAACGACCTGGGCTCGTCCCATCTCTAAGCCTTCCTTGGTAATATAGGAATTCAAGGCCATATTTTGAGATTTAAAGGGTGCTACCTTATAACCATCTTCATGAAATATCCTGCATAGTCCAGCTGCAATCAGGCTTTTGCCTGCATTGGACATGGTTCCAAGTATCATAATTGCTTTTGCCATAATATCTCCTTTAGCGCTGCAAGTAATCGCTCATTGTCCTGTCTGTTTTTTACTGCAATACGATAATATCCTTCCGAAAGGCCTGGATAATTGCTGCAGTCTCGAATCAAGATCTGCTTTTCCTTCAAATGACGCTCTAATCCCTTTGGCCCTTGAAAGAAAATATAATTCGCACTTGGTTCATAGACCTTGCATCCTACTTCGATTAGGCCCATTTTCAAATAATTTCTTTCGATCTCTAGGACTTTTAAAAATTCCTTTACAAATTCACCTTGTTCTAGAGCCGCTTCCCCAGCATAGATTGCGGGCAGCGAAACATTCCATGGCTGTAGGTGCTCTTTGAGCTGCTTAATGAACTCTTTGTTGCTATTCATCATATAACCTAGTCTAAGCCCTGGCATGGCAAAAGTCTTGGTAAATGCTTTTAGAATCACAAGATTGGTAAATCTGTTCAGCTGGTCTATCACACTTATGTCTTCTTGCTCTTTCACCAGGTCCAAGAAACACTCATCTACGATTACATAAGCATTAGCTTGTTGGCTTTTGTCTAGGATCTTTTTTACAAAATCCTTCTGAGTGATAGCTCCCGTTGGGTTGTTGGGATTGCACAAAAAGATAAGATCAATGTCAGGACTGATTTGCTCTAGATAGTCTTCTTGCAACCGAAAAGCATCTTGACTGTCTAGATGATAATAGACAATCTCACAATCTACGCTTCGCAAAGCCTGTTCATATTCATAAAAGGAAGGCACATAGAGTAAGGCCTTCTTGGGCCGAATGACCTGAACCAAGGTAAAGATCAGCTCCGCTGCTCCATTTCCACACAGGACCTGATTAGACTCTAAGCCATAATAGGCTTCGAGCTTTTCACACAAACTCCTAGCTTGTGGTGGTGGATAATGTTCCCCTTCCATGATTCCACGAATGGCCGCCTCCTTGACTTCCCTGGGCATTCCTAGAAAGTTAATATTGGCAGAAAAATCCACCATATTTTTATTTGTATAGATATCTCCTC
>CAVJBW010000011.1:11017-15570 GCA_963647625.1 Lachnospiraceae bacterium | reverse complement strand
GATTCGATCTGTTTGATGGTTTCAATAACAACTCCTACGATGATGATGATGGATGTTCCTCCGAAAGAAACATTTGCACCAAACCAGCCGTTGAAGAAGATTGGAATAAATGCTGCAATGGATAAACCAATTGCTCCAATAAAGATAATATAATTTAAAATTCTCTGTAAGTAGTCACTAGTTGGCTTTCCAGGTCTAATACCAGGAATAAAACCACCTTGACGCTTCATATTATTTGCAATTTCTAATGGATTAAATGTAATCGAAGTATAGAAATATGCAAATGCTATGATCAGCAGAATATAGACAGCAAGTCCAATGGAATAAATTCCCTGGTCAGGATTACACCAATTGGATTGTGAAAGTCCTTTTAGAATCTTACCCCAGAATCCTGTGCCTTCTGACTGTCCTGCTAATGTAGCAATAACAACCGGGAACTGCATGATTGACTGAGCAAAGATGACTGGAATAACTCCGGCTGTATTGACTTTCAAAGGAATACTCGTTGAAGCACCTCCAACTTGACGTCTTCCTTGAAGTTTCTTTGAATATTGTACTGGTATCTTTCTCTCTGCGCCTTGAAGCACTACTACAAAGACAACTACCAAAACAATAATTCCAACAATTACAACACCTGCCAAAGTTCCTCTAGCAATGGTCTTTCCTTTAATGAACTGTTCAAATAAAGTACTTAAATCACTAGGAATTCTGGAAATAATATTAATTACCAATACAATGGAAATACCATTTCCAACACCGTTTTCTGTAATTCTTTCACCGATCCACATCAAAACGGTAGAACCAGCTGTCAATACTGCAACAACTGAAATTACATTCAAGGCATTAAATTCTGAAAGATAACCTTGTCGACCAAAACCTATAGCCATTGCGATTGACTCAAGAAGAGCCAATCCAACAGTTAAGTAACGGGTAATTGTCGTAATCTTTTTACGTCCTTCTTCACCATCTCTGTGCATTTCTTCAATCTTTGGAATTGCGATTGTAAGAAGCTGCATAATAATGGATGAAGTAATATAAGGCGTAATATTTAAAGCAAAGATGGACATATCAAGGAATGATCCACCAGTAATTGCATCAAAGAAGTTAAAAGCATCATTAGACTGGCTGGCGAACCACTCAGTAAAGAGCTCTGTATTAACTCCTGGTGCTGGTATCTGTGAACCAATTCTGATGACAATAAGCATCAGAAAGGTGAAGATAATCCTTGTACGTATGTCTTTTACTTTAAAAGCATTTCTCAATGTTTGAAGCATTAGATCACCTCTGCTTTTCCACCAAGAGCCTCAATCTTTTCTTTTGCGCTAGCACTAAAAGCATTAGCCTGAACTGTGAGTTTCTTAGTAAGCTCGCCATTGCCAAGAATTTTAACGCCATCGCGTGGGTTCTTTACAATACCTTTTTCGATTAATGTATCAACTGAAACTACTGTATCATTATCAAATACTTCTAAAGCTGACATGTTAATTGCAACAATGTCCTTTGAATTTCTACAGGTGAATCCACGCTTAGGAATTCTTCTGTATAAAGGCATCTGTCCACCTTCAAATCCAGGTCTTGTACCGCCTCCGGAACGAGCCTTCTGTCCTTTATGTCCTTTTCCGGCTGTCTTTCCGTTTCCAGAACCATGTCCACGGCCTCTTCTGAAATTATCGCTATGTTTAGAACCATCTGCTGGTTTTAAGTTAGATAAATCCATTTCGACACCTCCTTATTATAAATTAAACTTCTTCTACTTTTACTAAATGTCTTACTTGCCAAACCATTCCCTTAGTTGCATCATTGTTTGGAAGTTCTACTGTCTTGTTAAGCTTCTTAAGACCAAGAGCTTCAACTGTTTTCTTATGCTTAGGGATTGCTCCGATTGGAGATTTTACAAGTGTAATTCTTAACTTATCTGCCATTTTCATTTGCCTCCTTAACCGAGAATCTCTTCAACGGATTTTCCGCGAAGTTTTGCTACCTCTTCAGGGGATTTCAACTGGCTAAGAGCATCGATTGTAGCAAGTACAACGTTCTGCTTGTTGTTTGATCCTAAAGATTTTGTACGAATGTTCTTGATTCCTGCAAGTTCACACACGCTACGTGCTGGACCTCCAGCGATAACACCAGTACCTTCAGGTGCTCTCTTTAATAAAACAGATGCTCCAGTGTGCTTTCCTGAAATATCATGTGTAATACTATTGTTATCATCAAGCTTAACTGTGATTAGCTTCTTAATTGCATCTTCTTTTCCTTTGCGGATTGCTTCTGGAATTTCAGTTGCTTTTCCAAGTCCTGCTCCAACATGACCTGCATTATCGCCAACAACAACTAAAGCTGTGAAACGCATGTTACGTCCACCTTTTACAACTTTTGTTACGCGCTTGATGGATACTACTTTTTCCGTTAATTCCAATTGACTTGCATCAATGATATTACGCTTCATGTAACCGTTTCCTCCTTAAAATTCTAATCCAGCTTCTCTTGCTGCGTCAGCTAAAGCTTTCACTTTACCCTCGTAGATAAAACCACCTCTGTCGAATACGACTGTAGTAATTCCTTTATCTAAAGCCTTCTTTGCAATTACAGTTCCAAGATGAGCTGCTGCTTCAACATTGTTAGTCTTATCCAGTCCATCTTTAACTTCTTTTGAAAGAGTAGATGCTGAAACGAGTGTATTTCCAACTGTGTCATCAATAATCTGAGCGTACATGTGGTTATTACTTCTAAATACTGCCAGACGAGGTCTTGCAGATGTACCAGCCAAATGATGACGAATTCTTCTATGCTTCTTTGCACGAATCTGTGCTCTTGATTTCTTATTAACCATTTTTCGTCACTCCTTTACTTATTTACCTGTCTTACCAACCTTACGTCTGATTACTTCATCGACATACTTGATTCCCTTGCCCTTATAAGGTTCAGGTCTTCTCTTATCTCTGATTTCAGCAGCGTACTGGCCAACTTTCTCTTTATCAATACCTGATACAATGATCTTGTTTCCATCAACGGTAGACTCAAGACCTTCTGGATCTTCCATTTCAACTGGATGAGAATATCCAAGGTTCAATGTAAGCTTCTTACCAGCCTTTGATGCTCTATAACCAACACCGTTAACTTCAAGTTCTTTCTTGTAACCATCTGTTACACCAATGATCATATTGTTGATCAGAGTTCTTGTTAATCCATGTAATGATTTCATTTTCTTTAAATCATTTGGTCTAGAAACAATGATTTCTTCACCTTCTTGCTTGATTTCCATTTCAGGTGCAAGACTTCTTTCAAGTGTTCCCTTTGGACCTTTTACAGTCACATGATTATTTTCTGCGATTGTTACAGTTACTCCTGCTGGAACCGCGATTGGCATTCTTCCTATACGTGACATGCCCGTACCTCCTATAATTTGGTTTAAAATGATATGTTACTGTGTAGTAATTTCCTTCTACACTTGGAAAGGAATCTCCTTTCCCACTAAATCGAGCGGCGCCCCATAGGGCACGCTCTCATTTTAGCTTCTAAATAAATACTACCAAACAAATGCTAATACTTCGCCGCCTACTGCAAGCTTTCTAGCTTCTTTGTCTGTGATGATTCCCTGGTTTGTTGAAAGGATTGCAATTCCAAGTCCTCCTAATACCTTAGGGATATCGTTCTTACCAGCATATACACGAAGACCTGGCTTAGAAATTCTCTTGATTCCTGTAATGATCTTTTCGCTCTTGTTCTGTGTATATTTTAGTGTAATATGCATAGTCTGGAAACCATTTTCCTCAACCATGTCATACTTTTCAATGTATCCTTCGTTCACTAAGATATCTGCGATAGCAACTTTCATCTTAGATGCAGGGATATCTACTGTATCATGTTTTGCAGTATTTGCATTACGAATTCTTGTAAGCATATCTGCGATTGGATCGCTCATTGTCATGATCTTTTTCCTCCTATATCGTTATATCTAAGACTCTTACCAGCTTGCTTTCTTTACTCCAGGAATCTGACCTTTGTAAGCTAATTCTCTGAAGCAAATTCTACAAATACCGTATTTTCTTAAATAAGCGTGTGGACGACCACAAATTCTGCAACGACTATATTCTCTAGTAGAGAATTTTTGCTTACGCTGCTGTTTTACTTTCATAGCTGTCTTAGCCATATCTAATTCCTCCTAATAATCTGAAACCTTACTTTGCAAATGGCATGTTGAATAATGTTAATAATTCACGTGCCTCTTCATCTGTCTTTGCTGTTGTAACGAAAATAATGTCCATACCACGAACTTTGTCGATCTGGTCATATTCGATTTCAGGGAAGATTAACTGCTCTTTGATTCCAAGAGCATAGTTTCCTCTGCCATCAAATGCATTAGGATTGATTCCTCTAAAGTCACGTACACGTGGAAGTGCAAGATTGATAAGACGATCAGCGAACTCATACATCTTTTCACCTCTTAATGTAACTTTACATCCGATAGGCATTCCTTCTCTTAATTTGAAGTTAGCAATAGAATTCTTAGCCTTTGTAGTTACTGGCTTTTGTCCTGTAATCTGCTCCATATC
>CAVJBW010000011.1:0-11007 GCA_963647625.1 Lachnospiraceae bacterium | reverse complement strand
TCATAGCAGCTTCCAAAACTTTTGCATTTTCTTTTGCTTCACCAACGCCCATATTAACAACGATCTTGTCAAGCTTTGGTACTTCCATAATATTTTTATATCCAAACTTCTTGATCATAGCATCTACGATCTCATTTTGATAAGTGTCTCTAAGTCTACTCACTGAAACGGACCTCCTTCCTAAAATTAATCAATTACTTCGCCGCTCTTCTTTGCATAACGGACTTTCTTATCTCCATCCATCTTGAAACCTACACGAGTAGGAGTTCCTTTGTGAAGAAGCATAACATTTGAAATGTTAATTGGAGCTTCCTGATGAAGAATTCCGCCCTGCTGATTTGCCATGCTTGGCTTAGCATGCTTTGTAATCATATTGATTCCTTCAACAAGGAGAGTGTTGTTTTTTGCATTGACAGCAATTACTTTGCCTTCTTTGTCTTTATCTTTACCGGCGATAACTTTAACCATGTCGCCTTTTTTAATCTTTAATGATGACATCTAAAGCACCTCCTACAATACTTCTGGAGCAAGTGAAACAATTTTCATAAACTGCTTATCACGAAGCTCTCTTGCTACAGGTCCAAAGATACGAGTTCCTCTTGGAGTATTATCATCTTTAATGATAACTGCAGCATTTTCATCAAATTTAATATATGATCCATCTTTACGACGTGCACCGCGAACTGTACGAACTACAACCGCTTTAACAACGTCACCTTTTTTAACAACACCGCCTGGTGTTACATCTTTAACAGTAGCAGTGATTATATCACCAATGTTTGCATATCTTCTGGTAGAACCGCCCATAACGCGAATGCATAACAGTTCTTTAGCGCCAGTGTTATCAGCAACCTTGAGTCTAGTCTCCTGTTGTACCATGATGGCAGCCTCCTTTTATTATTTTGCTTTTTCTACGATTTCTACAAGTCTCCATCTCTTGTCTTTAGAGAGAGCTCTTGTTTCCATAACTCGAACAGTGTCACCAATATGGCATTCATTGTTTTCGTCATGAGCTTTTAATTTATAAGTCTTCTTAACGATCTTATTATATAATGGATGTCTTACATTATCACGTACAGCAACTACGATAGTCTTGTCCATCTTATCACTTACGACTTCGCCGACACGTGTTTTTCTAAGATTTCTTTCTTCCACGATATGATCTCCTTTCCTATACGGATCTTATGTGTCTTATGCCTCAGCTTTTGTTGCGATAACAGTCTGAATTCTGGCAATATTTCTTCTCACTTCTTTGATTCTGCTTGTGTTGTCAAGCTGATTAGTTGCATTCTGGAATCTCAAATTGAAAAGTTCTTTTTTAGCATCTACGAGCTGTGCATTTAATTCTGCTACGCTCTGTGTTTTTAATTCATCTAAATATGTCTTAGTTTTCATTTGATTCACCGCCTTCTAAATCTGCACGTGAAACTACTTTACATTTAACCGGTAATTTATGTGTAGCAAGACGAAGAGCTTCTCTAGCTGTCTCTTCAGGAACACCGGCGATTTCAAATAACACACGGCCTGGTTTTACTACAGCTACCCAATACTCTAATGCTCCCTTTCCGGAACCCATACGAGTTTCAGCTGGTTTTGCAGTTACTGGTTTGTCTGGGAAAATTTTGATCCAAACTTTACCGCCACGTTTTACATGACGAGTCATAGCGATACGGGCTGCTTCAATCTGGTTAGATCTGATCCATGCTGGCTCAGTTGCAACAATACCGAATTCACCATATGTAATTTTATTTCCTCTAAGCGCCTTACCTTTCATGGAACCACGAAATTGTTTACGGCGTTTCACTCTCTTTGGCATTAACATTATTTATCGCTCCCTTCCTTTTCCTTTACTGGAAGTACTTCGCCCTTATAAATCCATACCTTTACACCTACTTTTCCGTAAGTTGTATCAGCTTCAGCGAATCCATAGTCGATGTCTGCTCTAAGTGTCTGAAGTGGAATAGTTCCTTCTGAATAGAACTCTGTACGAGCCATATCAGCTCCACCAAGACGTCCTGATACAGAAGTCTTAATTCCAAGAGCTCCTGCTTTCATTGCTCTTCCCATGCAGCTCTTCATAGCACGACGGAATGAAATACGATTTTCAAGCTGAAGTGCAATATTCTCTGCTACAAGCTGAGCATCTTTGTCTGGCTTCTTAACTTCTTTAACGTCAACGATTAACTTCTTAGCAACCTGCTTTTGAAGCTGCTGTTTTACTCTTTCGATTTCAGCTCCGCCCTTACCGATAACAACACCAGGCTTAGCTGTGTAAAGAATAACCTTTACGCGATCAGATGCTCTTTCAATTTCAATCTTAGAAACACCTGCATTATATAATTTAGTCTTTAAGAATTTTCTGATATTATAATCTTCTACCAAAAAATCTGCGAAATCATCTTCAGCATACCATTTTGAGTCCCAGTCTTTGATAACTCCGACTCTCAGGCCATGAGGATTAACTTTCTGTCCCATGATTGTCCTCCTTATCTTTCATTCAGCACGATAGTGATGTGGCTCATTCTCTTTTCGATTCTATAAGCTCTACCCTGTGCTCTTGGTCTGATTCTCTTCATTGTAGGTCCTTTGTTAGCATAACACTCTTCAATATAAAGGTTTTCTGCCTTAAGACCGTTGTTATTTTCAGCGTTTGCGATAGCTGACTTAAGAAGCTTTTCGATAACGCTTGAGGCATATCTTGGGTTGTATGCTAAGATTGCAAGTGCAGTCTCTACATCTTTTCCTCTGATTGCATCTAATACAAAACATGCTTTTGTTACTGACATTCTAGCATAAGATAACTTAGCTGAAGGTCTTGTATCTTTCTGTGCATTTCTTTCTCTTTTAATTTGGGATCTATGTCCTTTTGCCATGAATGAAAACCTCCTTCCGATTATCTTACTCTAGATTTCTTTTCATCTTTGCCATGTCCTCTGTATGTTCTAGTAGCAACAAACTCTCCGAGCTTGTGTCCTACCATATCTTCTGTGATATATACAGGCACATGTTTTCTTCCATCATGAACTGCGATTGTATGTCCAACCATCTGTGGGAAGATTGTAGAACGACGAGACCAAGTCTTAATAACCTGCTTGTCTCCTGATTCGTTCATTGCGTCAACCTTCTTTAATAAGCTTGCGTCCGCAAATGGTCCTTTTTTAAGTGAACGAGCCATAATTAACCTCCTATTTGTTCACGCAAAGCAATTATTTAATTGCTCTACCATCTCTTCTTCTGACGATCATCTTGTTAGACTGCTTTTTCTTCTTTCTGGTCTTCAAACCAAGAGCAGGCTTGCCCCATGGTGTACATGGACCAGGACGTCCAACTGGTGCTCTACCTTCACCACCACCGTGTGGATGGTCATTAGGGTTCATTACAGAACCACGTACTGTTGGGCGGATACCCATGTGACGCTTACGTCCTGCTTTACCAATATTAACAAGGTTGTGATCTGCATTTCCTACAGTTCCGATTGTTGCACGGCACTGGATTGGAACCATTCTCATTTCGCCTGATGGTAATCTAAGAGTTGCATACTTGCCTTCCTTAGCCATAAGCTGAGCTGAGTTTCCTGCTGCACGAACCATCTGTCCACCCTTTCCAGGGATCATTTCAATGTTGTGTACCTGTGTACCTACTGGAATATTTTCAAGTGGTAAGCAGTTTCCAACTTTGATTTCTGCTTCACTTCCGTTCATTACAGTCATTCCGTCTGTAAGTCCCTGTGGAGCAAGGATGTATGCTTTTTCACCATCAGCATAGCTGATTAATGCGATATTAGCTGTTCTGTTTGGATCATATTCGATACCAACTACAGTAGCTGGAATTCCGTCTTTATTTCTCTTAAAGTCGATAATTCTATATTTCTGTCTGTTTCCACCACCATGGTGTCTAACGGTAATCTTACCCTGATTATTACGTCCAGAATTCTTTTTCTTCTTAGCAAGTAATGATTTTTCCGGTGTTGTCTTTGTAATTTCGGAGAAATCAGAACCTGTCATATGTCTTCTGGAAGGTGTATATGGGTTATATGTCTTAATTCCCATGATTGCTCTCCTTTCAACGCTTCGCTATCTTATAATCCAGCGAAAATCTCGATGTCCTTGCTGTCCTGAGTCAGCTGAACGATTGCTTTCTTTCTCTTAGCAGTTCTTCCAACAACGTATCCACGTCTTTTCTTCTTACCAGGCTCATTTAATGTGTTAACCTTGGCAACCTTTGTTCCTTCGAACATTTTTTCAACTGCTTCTTTGATCATTGTCTTATTAGCCTCTGGGTGAACATAGAAAGTATATTTCTTTTCAGCCATAAGGTTCATGCTCTTCTCGGTTACTACCGGTTTGAGGATTACATCATAATATTGAATGCTTGCCATTATGCATACACCTCCTCGATCTTTGTAAGGGCATCTTTACTCAAAACAACCGTGTTGTATTTCATTACATCGAATACATTGATTGTATTTGGATAAGCTGTCTTAACATTTGCAATATTCTTTGCTGAAATAGCTGCATTCTTATTGTCAGCTTCAACAACGATAAGTGCTTTCTTAACATCTAAGCTCTTTAATGTATTTGCAATTGTCTTTGTCTTGATTTCATCCATCTTCATGTCATCGATAACGATTAATTTGTTATCCTGAACTCTTGATGTTAAAGCAGATTTAAGAGCTGCTCTCTTTTCTTTCTTATTTAACTTGAAAGAATAATCTCTTGGTACTGGAGCGAATACAACTCCGCCACCTGTCCACTGTGGAGATCTTGTAGAACCCTGACGAGCATGTCCTGTTCCTTTCTGTCTCCATGGTTTTCTTCCGCCTCCACGAACTTCAGAACGTGTCTTAGCTTTCTGTGTTCCCTGACGGTTATTTGCAAGCTGCTGTGTTACAGCCATATGTAGTAAATGTTCGTTCACTTCAACGCCGAAGATTGCATCATTTAATTCAACAGTGCCAACTTCTTTGCCTTCCATATTATAAACAGCTACGTTAGCCATCGATAAGTTCCTCCTTTCTTACTGAGCGCATTATTTGCTCTTTACAGTCTCCTTGATAGTTACTAATGATTTCTTAGGTCCTGGTACAGCACCTTTTACCAAAAGCAAGTTGTTTTCAACATCAACTCTTACGATTTCAAGATTCTGAACTGTAACTTTTACGCTTCCCATATGTCCTGGCATTCCTTTACCCTTGAATACTTTACTTGGGCTAGAGCAAGCTCCATTGGAACCCTGATGACGATGGAATTTAGAGCCGTGAGCCATAGGTCCTCTGTGCTGACCATGTCTCTTGATTGCGCCCTGGAAGCCTTTACCTTTTGAAATTGCAGTTGCATCAATTTTGTCACCTTCTTCAAAGATGTCAGCTTTGATTTCATCTGCAAGATTATATTCGTCTGCGTTTTCAAACTTGAACTCTCTGACAAATCTCTTGCTGCTTACGCCAGCCTTATCGAAATGTCCTTTCTGAGCCTTGTTTACTCCGTGTCTATGTGCAATTGTTTTCTTACCAGTTGCATCTTTGCTGACGATTCTGTCTTTCTTTTCGCCAAATCCAACCTGAACTGCACTATAGCCATCATTCTCTACAGTTTTGATCTGTGTTACTACACATGGTCCAGCCTGTAGTACTGTTACTGGAGTAAGAACTCCATCTGCATTGAAGATTTGAGTCATTCCGACTTTTGTAGCTAAGATTGCTTTCTTCATACTAATTTTTACCTCCTGTTTTGTCTACAGCGGAACGCTTTCGCGTTCATCCTAGAACAGCCTTATGGCCCTTCAGGATTTACTTCATTTTAATACTGATATAAACACCAGCTGGCATCTCAAGACGTGATAAAGCATCAACTGTCTTCTGAGTTGGAGCTGTAATATCGATCAATCTCTTGTGTGTTCTCTGCTCGAACTGTTCTCTGGAATCTTTGTACTTATGTACAGCTCTAAGAATAGTTACTACTTCTTTCTTAGTTGGAAGTGGTACAGGTCCACTCACCTTTGCTCCATCCTTCTTTACAGTTTCGATGATTTTTTTAGCAGATGCATCAACAAGTTTGTGATCATAAGCCTTTAATGTAATTCTCATTACTTGACTTGCCATAAAAAAAGTCGCCTCCTTTTCGCACTTTTAATTAGTACGACAAGCGGTGACTGTACACTACTCCGTGCGTGTCTTAATCTTCTACGCACAAGAATCTACCTTGTTTTAATCTGTAGATAAATATCTGTACAGTGACTTGTCGCCAGTTTCCTAACTTGACATTCGCTCCACGGAAAACCCGCAATTTCCTTGCGGCAACCTCACGTTTCTACGCTATCAATGTCACAGCAAGACTCATTATACATGAATCTTTTTTACTTTGCAAGTACTTTTTAATAAAAAATCATATGATCAATAACGGTTCCAGAAATGCCTGCTTTTTTCGCACTTTCTACAGTTCTAAAGTAAAGATAGGAGTACTGAGAACCATTGTTTAGAATTTCTTTTGCTGCTTTTTTACAGTCCTTATAACTATCATTTTTTTCATTGGCCAGATAGTATGCAAAGATCCCACTACCTACCGGTGAGAATTGACCTTTTTGGTAAATGACTCCGGATACCGTATTTGGAAATTTGCTGGAAGCTACTCGGTTGACTACAACGCTGGCAACGGCTAGCTTGGACTTATAGGACTCGCCCCTTGCTTCGCAATAAATAATCACCGATAGGAGTTCTTCATCGCTGGCACTTGCTGTAATCTTATTTCCCTTTGTGGATTGCTTCTCTTCTTTTTTAATTTCTTCCATGCGAGCGGCTTCTTCCTTGGCTGCTTTTTCTTCTAAGGCTTTTTCCTTGGCCTTCATTTGTTTTAGCTGCTCTTTTACATCCGCTTCATTTTCTTTGGCCTTGCTTAAATCCTCTTTGGAGGAGGCTAGCTGGGTCTTGGTCTCTTTCACTAGATCATCCATCTGTTCTTGCTGTTTTTCATAAGTTGCACTAGCGCTTTTGAGCTGTTCTTGTTTTTGCTTTAGCTGGCTTTGATCTGTTTTTAAAGACTCTGCTAGGTCGGCAATCTCCTCGATGGTATTCTCATAGGCATCTAGCTGGTTTCGATCGTAGCGATTAATAGAGCTTACATATTCCATTCGGTTCAAGAAGTCTGCGATGCTTTTGGATTCTAGAAAAATCGTAAGATAGCTTTGTCTTCCATTTTCGTAAATAAATCGAATCCTATCTTCCATGCTAGCAAGCTGCTGATTCGCATTTTCTTTCGCCTCATCTAGTTCTTCATTGGTCTTTTTTATCTGCAGCTTTAATTCTTCTTGCTTGGAACTATTTTCATCTATGGAGGCCTTGGTCTCAGACATCTTCTGGCTTAAAGATTCTAGCTTACTATTGTAAGTATCTACTTTGCTTTGAAGACCACTTGACTTGTCCGTCAAATCATCTACCTGGTCTTTGGCTTTTTCTTGTTCTTCTTTTAAGCGGTCAATCTCGGATTTGGTTTTGCCAAGCTTCGAACTCGTAGAAGCAAAGGTTGGCAAGGCTGCAAGTCCCGCCAATAAAGCCAGGGTCAAGGCAAGGCCTCTATATGGTATTGTCTTCGTTTTCTTTTTCATAGGCACCTGCTATTTCTTTTTCTTCCAGTGGGCATAAATCTTGCCGCTTGCTGTAAATGTACTTTTAGAGGTCACTTTCTTTCCTCCGCTTTTTTTCGTGTACCAGCCTTTAAAGGTATATCCTGTGCGTTTTGGTTTGGACAAGGTTCCAACCTTTTTCTTTGCATAGGTCAATATGGTCTTGTTCTTACTTAACTTACCGCCATTTGCATTGCAGGTTATTTTAATAGGAAGTAACTGAATCTTATATTTGGCAATGCTGCTATTTTTGTACCTGTCTTTGACGGCAATAACCTGGAGTTTTTTGAACTGTGATTTCGTTAAGGTAA
Source organism: Lachnospiraceae bacterium (assembly GCA_963647625.1). Taxonomy (GTDB): domain Bacteria; phylum Bacillota; class Clostridia; order Lachnospirales; family Lachnospiraceae; genus Eubacterium_C. The sequence goes on along the minus strand of CAVJBW010000011.1, from coordinate 3,079 downwards.
TGGACTTTTTGTAGACCTTAGAAATTGTATCGCTGCAAGATGGATTAGTTCCATTCACCGTATAATAGATCTTGGCTCCACTCGTAGAGCAAGTAAGACTTACCACATACTTGGATCCTTTTAACTTGGCCTTGATCTTGGGTGTTGCCACTTTCTGGGTAATGGTCTTAGGATTGTTGGCATTTCTTACATTCGAACCGGAATCTAAGCTGCACACAGGCACGTGGCTAGACCAAAACTCTTCCATAGTATGAGAGGCAACAATACTTCCTCCATAACTTTCATCTAGCTTCTTCATCTGGCTGTCGCTTCTGAGATAATATAAGTAGCCCACTTCATCATCCCAAGTCAAATCAATATTGTACCAGGAATCACCAAGGCAGACCTTGTTCCAGGCATGGTCTGTGGATGTCACTGCAAGGCAGGAAATACCACTTCCATTACAGAGCATCTCTAGCCCTAAGGCATAACCAGCACATACAGTCTGGCTCATACACAAGGCACTGTAGGCGCTTTGGGTATAGATGCCATCATCGTTATAATCGCTTGCATAAATATTCCCATCATAATAATCTACCTGATTGGCAATATAATCGTGGAAATATTTTACCTTATCGGAGTCTTTACTATAAGAAGCCGCCTGTGAAATTGCCTTCGATGCCGCCTGCTTTAGCTCGTTGCTGTAAGTCTGCCTTGCACTTCCATCGGCAAAGCTAGGATACATGCACAGGTACATCTTCAAATAGTTGCCATTTGGCAAAATCAAGTAGCCCCCATTTAAGAAATAATATTGTGGGTTGCTATAGTAAAACATCACAAACAATTCTCTCATCTTGCTTTTATTGCTGATACTAGTCACGATGGCATTGGTAAAATAATAGCCGTCTCTAGACGCAATAGCCTTACTCGTAGTAGAAAGCATCTTGCGACAAACTACATCAAGCTGATTCCAGATTTCCTTATCTGCTGAGGATAAGGTATTGTAGACATAATTATTCGAATAGATATCCCAGCTACTATAGTAGACAGAAGAGCCCTTGTAGATATTTTCTACGCCTGTGGATGCGATTCCATCTCCAGCGCTTTTACTCAGTTCATAAACGCCTATGCTTCCCTTTTGCAAGTTGGATGCTTTTACTAGGGGAGCCTCATTGGCAAATGCGATATTTCCACTGGTAAAGGTTACCATCAATGCTAATAGAATTCCTAATATTCGTTTCATATCCTTCTTCTCCTTGCCTTTTTTGATACAATCCCCACAGATAGGCTTATTGTATCAGTACCTATCTATTTTTTCAACTTTCTTACTGGCAAAGACACAAGTGTCGTTGACTCTTGAAAATCAGAACACTATAATATGGAAGAAATAGTTTATATCGGAAAGGAAATCAGATATGTGGATTGCGAATCAGTGGAAAGATTATGAAATCATAGATTGTTCAAAGAAAGAAAAGTTAGAACGCTGGGGAGACTACTATCTCCTGCGCCCAGATCCTCAGGTAATCTGGGATACTCCTCGCAAATGCAAGGAGTGGAAAAGACTCAATGCCCATTACCATCGCAGCAAAAATGGAGGCGGCGAGTGGGAATTTTTCGACTTGCCAAAGCAATGGGAAATTCATTATAAAAATCTGACCTTCCAGCTAAAGCCTTTTAGCTTTAAGCATACTGGCCTGTTCCCAGAACAAGCCGTCAATTGGGACTGGTGCAGTGAAAAGATAAAGAATGCAGGCCGGCCAATCAAGGTCTTGAACCTCTTCGCCTATACAGGAGGTGCCACCTTAAGTGCTGCAGCTGCAGGAGCCAGCGTCACCCACGTAGATGCTTCTAAAGGAATGGTGGGATGGGCCAAGGAAAATGCCATCTCTTCCGGCCTTAAGGATGCTCCGATTCGCTGGCTTGTAGACGATTGTGTCAAATTCGTAGAAAGAGAGATCCGCCGTGGCAACCATTATGACGCCATTATTATGGATCCTCCATCCTATGGCAGAGGCCCAAAGGGCGAGACTTGGAAGATTGAAGAAAGTCTCCATCATTTTGTAAAGCTATGTAGCCAAATCCTTAGTGATGATCCTTTGTTCTTTTTAATCAATTCCTATACCACAGGCCTAGCCCCAGCTGTCTTAACTTACCTCTTAGAGACCGAGCTAAAGCAGTTCCATGGTAAGGTATGTTCCGACGAAATCGGACTTCCTGTTACTGCTTCTGGACTTGTATTGCCTTGCGGAGCCAGTGGACGTTGGTGGAAAGAATAAATAGATGTTAAAAGGACCGGTGCAAGTCGCACTGGTCCTTTGTTTTATTCCAAGGAAAATGTCCAATCTAGTCCAAGACTTTCCCATATATTCCGGCCTCTTTCTGCCATCTGATAGGCCTGAGCCTCTTCTCTCAAGGCCTCTTTGATCTTGGAATATCCTTCTTGGTCCCAAAAATCATAGGTAAGATAACCTTCCTTTAAATGCTGCTCTAAGAAATCGCAACCATCGGTAATGAGCAAGCTGCCATTGGCAAAGGCATTGGCTCCTCGATCATGGAGACCTTCTGCAAATAGAGGCTGTAGATTCAAGACTGCCTTGCTATCCGCCTCTAGCTCTACCACCTTTTCATAGGAACAGCTTCCTAGCCACTGAAGAGCGGGGTGACTAGCCATAGGATGCAGATCCCAGTTCAGTCCGCAGACGGTAAGGGGAATTTCCTCTTCTAGCAGCATCTCAACTAGCCTTTCTCTCTGATAGGCCCTGATATAACGCTCGGAAAAAGCAAAAGAAGAAAGCTCCGTTTGTTTTGGCAGCATTCTCTGCTCGAGCACTCTCATTTGACTTTGCCCAAAGGAATATCCTGCTTTCATCTCTTCTAGAATCTCCTCTGTCAAGATCCACTGCTTTATGGAAATCTTTTTTAACTTTTCCTGAAAGAAAGTTAGCGGTGCATAAGTTGCAGGAAATAATAAGGAATAGCTTCTCTTTTCAAAAGGTATATAATCCTTAGCCTTGATTCCAGGATAATGCATGACTTGGACACTTTTTACGTGGGGATAATGCTCTCGCACATAGCTTGCATGCTCTTTATCCACACATAC
>CAVJBW010000010.1:8848-15706 GCA_963647625.1 Lachnospiraceae bacterium | reverse complement strand
ATCTATAGAAAAGAAGTTTATCTGCAGATTCAAGAAGAAAATAAGGCTGCGCAGGATGCCCCAGGCTTAGAAGCGCTAAAAGGGATGCTCAGCACAAAAAAATAGGAAATTTGTAAGAGATGGTAAACAAATGAAAACAAACAACCGATACTAATAATGACCAGTAAGCCGCATCTTATATGGCGGCTTTCTTTTATAGAAGCACAGATAAGTACCCATTTATGCATGGATGTAAGGCATAAGCACACGGAGGTGAGAAAATAAATGGGAGTAGAATCAATTCAAAAAACACAAGGAACAACTTATACCAGTTCCAATCAAAGTCATGCAGTTAGCCAAAGTCAAGTAAGTAAACATGGATCTTCAAGCAAAAGCAATGTAAGAGCACAAGATAATTTTAGCACCAAGAATCCAGGAAATATGGCGGCTACAATTTCGCCATCTCAAGCAGATTCCCAAGAAAGAGTAAGTGCTCAAAACGAATCCATCAAAGGTGCAGTAGATACCATTAACAAAAATGCAAATACGGAATGTATCTTTGGTATTCATGATCAGACGAATCGTGTGACAATTAAGATTGTAGACAAAGACACCAAGGAAGTCATCAAAGAACTTCCACCAGAAAAGACCTTAGACATGATTGCTAAGGTATGGGAAATGGCCGGTCTTTTTGTGGATGAAAAGAGATAGGAGGAAGAATCATGGCAATTCGAATGAGTGGTATGATATCGGGTCTAGATACCGATTCTATTGTCCAAGAATTAGTATCAGCCTATTCTACAAAGGTTGATAAATATAAAAAAGCTCAGACCAAGCTGTCTTGGAAGCAAACCGCATGGAAGAGCCTAAATACCAAGGTTTATAGCCTTTATACCAGTGTGGGTAATCTGAGATATTCTTCTTCTTATAATCTAAAGACCACTAGCGTATCGGATACCACAAAAGCAACGGTAACCGCTTCTGCCAGTGCTACCAATGGAACCCAAAGCCTTAAGATTACCTCTTTGGCCAAGTCTGGTTATCTAACAGGCGGAGTCCTAAAACAAAGTGGAATTACAGAAAAAAGTACCCTGTCTGAACTAGGCTATACCGGAGGAACGGGAACCATTACGGTAAATGATAGCAGTATTGAAGTAGATGGAAGTACTACAATTTCAGACTTTACGAAGAAATTAAAAGAAGCAGGTATCAATGCATCCTATGATGCTACCAACAAGCGTATTTTTGTTAGCTCGAAAGAGTCAGGCCTGTCCAACGAATTTACCTTAACTGGAGCAGATTCTTCAGGAACCCAGGCTCTCTATGCCCTAGGACTTAGTACTACTTCTACTTCGGCAACAGCTTCTTACAAGGCACTGGTGTCCCAATATGGCATCTTTACAGATGACGCAGGAAATACCTATTCTGCTAGCGATTATAACTTAGCTTATGATGAAAGTAGTGGCTATTATCTTACTGATGCAGATGGCAACAAGGTAGCAAGCTATGATGCAGATGCAACCAAGTCTAATATCCAAAGTAAGATAGAAGATGGCAGTCTCAGCGTCTCAAGCTATGGCAATACAACTTATAAAGAACAAGTCAATCTCTACAATTATGCTATGGCAGCCTTAGATGGAGATACGAGTCTTACCGACCAATATAATGCTTATCATGCAGCTTATGATGCTGTAGAAGCAGTGAAAACAAGCCTGGGAGATGACTATGATAACTTTACTTCCTTACTGGCAAGTAGCAGTGAGACCTTGGATAATCAGTATTATGATCAAGACGGTCATCAGCTGACCAAGACCACATCGAAGGATGAAGACGGAGTCGAAGTTACCAAGTATAGCTACAAAAATGAGGCAGGAGAAGAAGTAGAAGTAGGAGAAGATCAGGTGCAAACAGCAAGCGCTTACCTGACAGCTCTCAAAGAAAAAGCTTCTCTTACAGATGCAGATGCCTTAAGTGCATATCAGGAAAATCTAAAGACGATTTCGGACTATGAAAGCAACAGCCAATATAGCTTAATGGAGAAGGTTGGAGCAGTGGCAGCTGGAAAGGACAGCGACTATGCCTCACTAGATGCCTTGGCAGAAGGGGCCTTAGACAAAGCAGCAGATGCCTTTATGACCAATATTTCTTATGCAATCAGCCAAGGTGCAGGGACAGATACCACCTATATCAATAGTGATGCGGTTCGTGTGGATGGACAGGATGCGACCATTATCTTAAATGGAGCTACCTTTACCTCCAATACCAATACATTTAGTATCAATGGACTGACCATTACCGCCAATGCCCTAACTGGCGCTGATGATGCTGATGCTATCTCTATTACCACAACGACAGATACGGATGGTATATACGATAAGATCAAGTCCTTCTTAAGTGACTACAATGAACTGATCAATGAGATGACGAGTCTTTACAATGCAGATTCCGCAAAAGGATATGAGCCACTTACAGATGAAGAAAAAGAGGCCATGTCTGAATCGGAAATCGAGACTTGGGAGACAAAGGTCAAGGATGCTTTGCTTCGTAGAGATACCACTCTTGGTAGTCTTTCTAGTGCTATGACCACAGCCATGGCAACCTCGGTCTATATGAAAGACAATATGACCATTAGCTACGATAGCACAGAGAAGGCTTATAAGTACAATGGAACAATCTTGGAAGATAGCAGTGGCAATAAGATTACTACCACAAGTCAGCTTAGGACTTATGCTAGCGAAAATGGATTTACCACCTATAATCTTTCTAGCTTTGGCATTGCTACAAAGGGATATTTGAACTCAGAAACCAACAAGCAGAATGCTTATCATATTGATGGCGATGAAGATGATAGTGTTACTTCTGGCAATACAGACAAGCTTATGGCTGCAATTCAAACCAATCCAGATACGGTGATTGCATTTATGCAGCAGCTAAGTACCAATCTGTACAATGCCATCGATACCAAGATGAAGGCAACCACCCTTAGTAGTGCCTATACGGTCTATAATGATAAAGAAATGACCCAGGAATATAGTGATTATTCAGATACCATATCTGACTGGGAAGACAAATTAGAAGATTTAGAGGATAAGTATTATGATCAATTCTCTGCCATGGAGACCGCACTTTCCAAGTTGCAGTCCCAGACATCTTCTTTGTCAGCACTACTTGGATCTTAAGGCAACGATAACTTGATTTGGAGGGAATGATTATGGCTTTAAATAGAGGATATGCAGCATATGCCAACAATAAGATTATGACAGCATCTCCAGCAGAGCTTACCTTAATGCTCTATGAGGGTGCAATCAAATTCTGTAACCTTGCAATTGCAGGAATTGAAGAGAAGGATATCCAAAAGGCTCATACGAATATTCGTAAAGTGGAGAATATCATCGAGGAGTTTCAAGCTACCTTGAATCACAAATATTCAGTGGCAAAGGATTTCGATAATGTGTATACTTATCTAAGACAACGTCTAACCGAGGCCAATTTAAAGAAAGATAAAGAGATTCTTGAAGAAGTCTTGGTGCATTTAAGAGGAATGCGAGATACCTGGAAGGAAGTTATGCATATCAACAAAGTAGGTTCTAGCAAGCAGGTATCATAGAAAATCATCTTTAAAAGGAGAATCTTGCATGGATAAGAACTACTTAGAAGTGATGCTTCAGAGCTTACAAAAGAAAAATATTCTTTTGGATAAGATCCTTGAGAAAAGTCTGATGCAGCAGCAGATGTTAAAGAATCCACAGATGACCGCTGAGGAGTTTGATGAGACCGTGAAGGAGAAGGCTCAACTGATTGAGACTTTGACCAGGCTAGATCGAGGATTTCAAAGCGTCTATAACAATGTCAAGCAGCAGCTAGAATATAATCGTCATCAGTACAAGAATGAGATTGGTCTGATGCAGGAGCAGATTCGACAGATTATGGACAAGAGCAATGAGATTCAGACTCTTGAAGCTCGCAACAAGAACTTAGTGCAGGAGAGATTTGCAGGAATTCGAAGCAAGGTAAAGACGGTTCGTAATTCGCAAAAGGTAGTGAACCAATATTATAATAGTATGAACAGGGTCAACTATATTGATTCTCAATTCCTTGATCGTAAGAATTAAGATGCAATAGAAAAGCCAACCAAGCGGTAAGCTTGGCTGGCTTTCTTTTTTTATAGCAATCCTTTTGCTTTTAATATCTGGTCGGTAACTTCTCGAATCGCGCCGCTTCCACCATATGCTTTGGTAATGTAGTCGGCGCTTTGTTTGACTTCAGGGCGGCCATTTGGCACGCTGCATCCATAGCCGACGGCTTGAATGACGGGAATATCTGGCAGGTCATCACCGACATAAGCGACTTGGGCGAGAGAGATATCCAGCTGCTGGCAGATCTTTTCTACAAGTGGCAGTTTGTCGCTAGCTCCTAGTTCGAGATAGTCTAGTCCTAGCTTTTTAGCTCTTACTTTTAGAAGTTCTCTCGTCTCTCCGGTAACAATTCCAATCTTGATACCCGCTTCCTTAAGCATGGTTAAGCCCTTGCCGTCAATGGCTTGAAAACGTTTGATCTCATCCCCGTTTTCCGTTAAGTACATACCACCATCTGTAAGACAGCCATCGCAGTCGGTCAAAAATAGCTTTATGCTAGATAGATCTATAGGGGCATGATTGATACCATGCTTTTCCATCAAAGCTTCTAGAATCGAAGCGTCCCTAGGAGAGCCGAATTCAAATAGGGTATCTAGGCTCATAGGATAGATCTTGACTTGGCCGGAGCACCTATTTTTGCTTTTTAAAAGGTCGCTTCGACTAGTAATAGAAAAGGCATCATTTTCGATATAAGAACCAATGGCGTTCTCCTCACCGCTGATGCAAGAGGCATGTCCCTGCTCGTTGGTAGACCAGCAAGGTTTATGGGATAACACCCCGGATAAGACGCTGTCGCAGTCTGGAGATTGGTAGATTGCAAGTCCATTTTCCAGATCCTTTGAGCTAAGTAAAGGGCAAAGGCCAGGAAGGAAAATCAGGTCATGGAAATCATGTTCCTTGGCAAAGTCTAGCAGGGCAGTATCTATGCTAGCTAGAGTGCTATTTTTTATGATCTGAACCTTGGTAAAGCCAAAGGATGCAACCACATCTTGAACCTCATAGGAGTCTGTCATCACATAGACGGTGTCTATGGAGGAACAATTGCAAGCTGCCAGGCAGGTCCAATAGATCATGGGTTTGCCCATTAGTGGGGTGATAGATTTAGATGGAAGGGATGTGCTGCCGTCAAAGGCAGGAATAAATGCTACCGTCATAATTAATTACCTTTCTGTTTTAGCTGAATTTAACCTATCTATAGCATACCATTTTGAAGGAAAAAGGGATAGAAAATCTTTCTCATCACCGCCAGGGCAAAGGTAAAAGATTCCCAAACAATACTAGGTATACATACTAGCTATATATAGCTCTTTTTTTATGAAAAAGTGGCAAAAGCTTGTAAAATAAAGGAAACTACTAGTCAAGTTTATTCTATTCATGCTACAATTACTCTACTATGGAAGAAAGTAAAAAAGTAAAAAATTATATTCGATTTGTTGTTTATATGTTTCTTTTTTGGCTACTGATTACCCAGACTTTCACACTGAAGTTCTTTCTTATGGGTGCAGCAGCCTCTTTTGTAGTGGCATGGATTTGTATGCCACTATTCACTATTCGTAATTTATCCCAGACCAAGTCCTACTTTGTATTTGATGTATCTCTTGTAAAGTTTGCTTATTATTTTATTTGGCTAATGAAGGAACTGATTTTGGCCAATATTGATGTGGCAAAGGTAGTTTTGAAAAAATCTCTGCCTATTGAGCCATGTGTTCTATGTTTTCGTGTGAATTTTGATAATCCATTGGCCATTGCCCTGTTAGCCAATTCTATTACTTTGACACCAGGGACGGTTACTTTACATGTGAATAAGTCAAATATCTTTGAGATCCATGCTTTGACCAGCGGCGCAGCAGAGGGCATTTTGTCCGGCGCTATGGCCAAGAAGGTGGCATGGCTCTATGGCTATGATGATGTGGTGGAGATTCTAGATACAAGCACGGTAACGCCTCATAGCAACAAGCCTTGTGAGGCTCAGGTAATCAAGAAAGTGTAAGGAGTGGCAGAGTCGATGAGAAGCGTATTAATACTATTTGTTGCAATCTTGATTTTTGTCATTTTCATGATGATTATCAAGATGATTCGAGATAAAGAAATCTATGATCGTATGAATGGTCTGTCTGTCATTGGGGCAGATGTGCTGATCTTGATTATTTTGTTTGGTTTTTTGGATGGACGAATCGAGATGTATATTGATATTGCCATTGCTTATGGAATTTTAGGTATGGTGACCAATATTTTAGTAGCGAAATATTTGGGAGGGAAGAAGAAATGATACAGGAAATCATAGCGGCAATCTTTATGGGAATAGGAATCTTATTTTGTCTGATTTCTTTGATTGGATATTATCGTTTGCCTGACTTTTATTCTAGACTTCATGCCTCTGGCAATAGTGAGACCATTGCTCTTATGATGATTGCCATCGGATTTATTATTTACAACGGTTGGAACTTATTAAGTATTAAGGTCATTATCTTATTTTGCATTGTATGTGCCTGCAATCCTATTGGGTCACATGTTCTTGCAAGAGCAGCCTATAAGAATCACTTCCCAATGAAACTTCTAGATGATGAGAAAGAAGAGGTGAAATAATGCAGATTTTGTTATTTGAAGCAATTTTGGTGCTCTTTCTCATCTGCGTTACCATTGCAGTGATTGCTAGTGTGGATTTGTTTGCCTGCGCCATCCTTTTTTGCGCATTTAGTTTTTCTGCGGTCTTGACCTATTTGATTTTTGGATCCCCGGATGT
>CAVJBW010000010.1:0-8838 GCA_963647625.1 Lachnospiraceae bacterium | reverse complement strand
CATTGGAACCATGTCTACCGTCTTTTTTGCAGTTGCCTTAAAGAAAGTAGACCGTTTCGCCAAAGGGGGAAGAAAAAAGGCATCAAAAGGAACAAAGAGAAGCAAACGATCAAGAAAAGAGCGCCTCACAAAGCTGACCTCTGCTTGCGCCTTGGCTGTGATCTGTATTGCATTTTGTTTGGGAAGCAAGTACTTGCCAAGGATTGGGGATGCTAGTTCACCAGCCAATACCCATATCGCAGACTATTATATAGAACATAGTAAGGAAGATACTGGGGCCAACAATATTGTATCGGGAACCCTAGCGGACTATAGAGGTTATGATACCATGTTTGAGACATCCGTAATGTTTGTCTCAGGATTGGTGGTAACTTTGATTTTGATTCATGGAACAGACAAGTTAGACACACCGCAGCTGCTAGGACGCAGAAAGAAAGACAAGGAGGACTAGAGGATGAGAAAGAAATTTGGAGGCGTTGTACTAGACGTATCTTCTCGAATTATTGTGCCCTTCTCTATGATTTATGCGGTCTATATTCTAGCAGCGGGAGAAGAAAGCCCTGGAGGAGGATTTCAGGCAGGAGCAGTGCTAGCCCTAGGGATTGTCTTGGCTAGACTGGTAAAGGGAAAGGATGCTCGCTTTAAGATTCCTGGCACAGTAGCCGTATGCGTAGCTGGAGTGGGAGCCTTCTTTTATGTATTTACAGGATATCTATCCTTATTTCATGGAGGCATGTTCCTGCAATATGACAAGATGCCTTTTGGTTTTCTTGAGTATGAGCAGCTCCATGCTTTGGGAATCTTTCTTATTGAAGCTGGAGTTACCGTCTGTGTTATGATGACGATTATTACCATATTAGAAGCCTTGCTTAAGAGGGAGGACTTTGAAGAACATGATGATTGATTGGATCAATGCCTTATTGGCATCAAAGATAATCTATTGCTTGATATTTGTTATGTTTTTTGTGGCAATCTATGGCATGATTACTTGCAAAAATTATATGAAAAAGATGATGTGCATGAATGTAATGCAGGTCGCTGTAATCTTGTTTTTTCTATGCTTTGCCCAAAAGACGGGAAGTGTCATTCCGATTTTAGAAGAAGGAAATACCGATCCGGATCACTATATGAATCCGATTCCTCATGCCCTGATGCTGACGGCTATTGTAGTAAGCCTTGGTACCACTGGAGTAGCCCTGGCTTTGCTGATGCGCTTGAAGGAACACTATGGCTCCGTTGAGGAAGATGAGATTTTGAGAATTAAGACAGAAGAAACTGAGGAATAAGAATGAATATATTACAACACCTTCCCGTGCTGATTATTGTTATTGTGCTATCGGGTTCTTTGCTATGCACTCTATTTAGCATGATTCATAGAAATATAGGAAAAGCGTTGGTGGTGGCTTGTCAGGCCATGGCCTTTCTGTGTAGTATCCTGCTTTTTGCCCAGGTGATGACAGAGGAGTCTAGGGAGATTCATTATGCAGTGGGAAATTGGCAGGCACCCCTTGGAATTGAATTTGTAGTAGACCCTTTGAATGCATTGATGGTATGCATCATTTTGCTGGTGTCTTTGTGTACTTGCATTTATTGCATCAGCTATATTCAGCCCAAGAAATGGCTGCAGTCCGGAGGATTTTTTACTTTATTAGGCCTATTAACGGTAGGCCTTTGTGGTATGACTTTGACAGGAGACGTCTTTAACCTCTATGTCTTTTTGGAAATTGCATCGATTTCTTGCTATGGTCTTATTGCCATGGGAGGAAAAAGGTCTATTTTATCCGCTTTTCGCTATCTGTTGATTGGAACCATAGGAGCCTCTTTTTATCTACTAGGAATTGGAATGCTCTATTCTATGACCGGTAGTCTCAATATGGCTGATTTAAGTGATCTGATACAAAGTCAAATGGACAATCCACTACTACTATTGGTTTGTCTATGTCTGATTGTGGCCTTTGGCATCAAGATGGCAATCTTCCCATTCCATGTATGGCAGCCAGATGCCTATTCTTATTCTCATCCAGGGGCATCTCCGTTGATTTCTGGTGTGATGAGCAAGGTGCCAGCACTGGCTATGATTCGATTTTTCTTTTTTATATTTGGCATTCAGCATCTGGTGGTACAAAATGCTACCTTGATCGTGGGAGTAATTGGAGCAATCGGCATGCTCTTTGGCTCGATTATGGCCATGGCACAAAATGATTTCCGTCGTATGCTAGCCTATTCTTCCGTGGCTCAGCTGGGCTATATCGCCTTGGGAATAGGAATCGCCAATGAGTATGGCGTGGCAGGCTCTTATCTTCATATTTTAAATCATATGTTTATGAAAGGCGGCCTCTTCTTTGCCATTGGTGGTATTCAGTATCGTTTTGGCATTGTCAATATCAACCAATTTGGCCAGCTTCATAAGAAAATGCCATGGACTTGTTTTGCCATCGTGATTGGAACTATGGCCATGGTGGGAATCCCACCTACAGGAGGATTCTTTAGTAAGTGGTATCTGATGCTAGGAGCCATGGATGAAAAGTATTATATCTATCTGGCAGTTTTGATTATTAGTTCTTTGATGAATGCCATCTACTTCCTTCGAGTGGTGGAAAAAATCTTTATTGCGCCACCGAGCAATCTAGTAGAGCATGGGAAAAAGCCAAAACATCTAGAACTTCCTTTGCCTATGCTAGTGCCAATTATTGTATTCGCAGTTGGTATGATTGCTATGGGAATTATGAATGGAAGTATCGTGGATCATGTTGTGCTTCCAGTCTTAAAGGAGGTGCTGTAAATGGAAATAGTAAGTATCGTGCCGGCATTGTGTCCAGGATTTCCATTGCTGGCCTGCCTTTTGATTTTCTTCTTTAGTAAGCACCCTAATATTCGAGAAAGTCTCAGTATTGCAGGAGCAATTGCCTGTGGAATCTGCAACTTTTATCTTGCAAGCAAGGTGCTTGCCGGAAGCATTTATACCTATGAACTATTTGCCTTGACAGATAAGCTAGGATTTTGTTTCCGCGCAGATGCAGCAGTAGCTCTGTTTGCAGTTGTTTCATCCTTCCTTTATATTGCGGTGGCCTTTTATGCAATTGGTTATATGAGAGGACATCAGGAAAAGGACCAGACTGGATTCTATGCCTTCTTTGCCATGTGCATCTGTTCGGCGCAAGGCATTGCCTATGCAGGAAATCTACTTACCTTTTTTGTCTTTTTTGAAATGTTGACCATTGCCACTTGGCCTTTGGTATTCCATGAAAGAAATGAAGAAGCGAAATTTTCAGGAAGAAAATATCTCGTCTATACCCTGATTCCAGGGCAGATCTTTTTAGTGGGAATTGTGATTGTCTATAGCCTATGTGGCAATCTAGACTTTACCCCAGGTGGATTTTTGTCTGCCGATATGGCGGGAAGCTTACAGCTAGGAATCTTATTCTTTATGTTGATTGCCGCAGGAGCTATTAAGGCTGGTATGATGCCATTTCATGGCTGGCTTCCATCGGCCATGGTAGCACCGACTCCGGTCAGCGCCTTGCTTCATGCTGTGGCAGTAGTCAAGGCAGGAGCCTTTTGCATCATTCGAGTCTGCGGATTTGTCTTTGGAACAGACCTCTTATCGAGTCTTGGAGTGATGAATATCTTGCAGTATTTTGCAGGAGCTACCGTAATTTTGGCATCAATTATTGCTTTGACTCAGGATAATCTCAAGAAGCGATTGGCATTTTCCACGGTAGGACAGCTTTCCTATATTGTACTTGGTTGCTGTATTTTAAATGACCGAGGATATGAAGGAGCCTATTTTCATATTGTTGCCCATGCACTAATGAAGATTACTTTGTTTATGTGTGCTGGAGCAATTATTGTGACGACCCACAAGAATAATGTGTCTGAAATGCATGGAATCGGCAAGCAGATGCCAATTACCATGGGCTGTTTTGCGATTGCATCTTTGGGAATTATTGGAATTCCAGGTACCGTAGGCTTTATAAGCAAGTGGAACCTGACCATAGGAGCTCTTAAGGCTGGCCATCACGGATATATTGTGATCTTGCTGATTAGCGCTTTGCTAGCCCTTACTTATTTGCTGCCTGTTGTTTATGGAGCTTTCTTTACCAAGGATAAGACAGGAGCGTTTGCACATTACAAGGAAGCAGACCTTAGAATGCTAGTTCCAATCTGCGCAACAGCAGCCTTGTCCATTCTTCTAGGAATCTATCCAAACTTTTTTGTGAAACTGTATGAACTAGCCAGACTTGCGGCTCAAGCCATGTTATAAGGAGGTCTTTATGGAAGAAAAAAATAGAAAAAAGATCGGTCTTGTAGCATTGGTGGTATTGCTTGTTGGATTTGTGGTAGAAGCAATCTGGGGAAGTATGGAAATGGCTCTGATTGTTCTTCTCTGCGCCATCTTAGGCAGCATCGGATTCGTGGCCTTAGGAAAGGGTCTTCTTTCTCCTGCTTTAGAAAGAAATGAGAATTTCTATAGAGAACAGGATAGAGACAATCCAGAGCCTGATGTCAAGCTAGGATTTACCATTTCAGATGCCAAGGAAGATCGAGATCTTACCGTATCTTGTGAAGAATCGGAAGCAAAGGAGGTAAATGCAGATGACTAGTGCTTTATCTCTTACGCTACCTTTTTATATTCACCCAGGTATCTTCATGATTCTAGCGGGGGTGATTTTGTTTCCTTTGCCAACCAAGGCAAGGCGTATCGGCCATGTAATCGTAGCCCTTCTAGGATGGATCTTGACGGCAATCATACCAATAGGAACGAGTCAAAACCTAGATGTTTTAGGGGAATATACCATGCATCTGCTTCATGTAGATGAGTATAATTATATCTTTTTGTTGATTTTTTCTACGGTAGGTGTAATTGGGGCGATCTTTTCCTTTGGCCATACCAAAAAGCTAGAAGGTTTTGCTTCTACCGCTTATGTTGGCTGCGCCTTAAGTGTTACTTTGGCAGAAGATTGGCTGACCTTTTTCATCTTCTGGGAAGTGATGGCAATGATCGCTATGCTTTTGATCTGGGATAATCATACCATGTCTTCTACCAAGGCAGGATTTCGTTATTTCTTTACCCATATGGTGGGTGGAAGCCTCTTATTATTTGGAATTGCGGATCAGATGATAGAAGGAAGCTATCTGATCGTGCAAATGAATGGGGGAGAGCACAATCTGTCCTTCTGGCTGATCTTTTTGGGAATGGCAATTAGTGCAGGTATTGTTCCATTTCATTTTTGGATCCCGGATGCTTATCCAGAAAGTACCATTACCGGAGGAGCTTACCTCAATGCCTTAACCACCAAGGTGGCAGCATTTTCTCTCATGTCAGCCTTTTTAGGCTTCAAAGTCATGATTGTCTTGGGAATTATTATGATATTCTATGGCTCAATCTATGCCTTGATGGAATCTGACTTTCGAAGGATTCTGTCCTATCATATTATTTCCCAGGTGGGATTTATTATTGCAGATATTGGTATCGGCCAGGCCATTGGAACCAATGCTGCAGCGGCGATGACCTTTGCCCATATTTTGTACAAGTCTACCTTGTTTATGTGTGCGGGAGCCATTATTTATGTAACTGGAAAGAGGAATATTACCCAAATGGGTGGCTTGGCAAAGCGTCTTCCTTTTGTAACTATTATTTATTTTATTGCGGCTTTGTCCATTTCAGGAGTGCCACCATTTGCAGGATTCACCTGTAAGTCCTGGTCGATTGTGGCAGCAGAAGAGTCTGGGCTTATGTGGGTTGCCATCCTTATGATATTAGGAAGCGTAACTACCGCTATGTCTGTACTATTTAAGACAGGATATTATGTTTTCTTTGGTGAGCAAAGAGGAGACTATGAAATAAAGAAAGTTCCATGCAATATGAAGATTGCCATGGGAATTGGCGGAGGCCTGTGCGTATTTGTAGGTGTTACACCGCAGATCTTTTATCAGATCCTTCCATATCATATTGAATATCACCCTTATAGCGTAGGCCATGTATTTGAATATGTGGAAATGATAGCAGGATGCTTGCTCATCTTTTTGCTTTTCCTAAAGAAATTAAAGCCTCATTATGGAATTCATTTAGATATTGATTATTTCCTTAGAGTGCCTGGAGAGCATAGCTTATATAAAGGCTCTGCATTAGTGGTGAAAATCTATGGATTTTTCGCAAATGCAGCCAAAAGCCTCTATCATAGGATACAGATTATCAGTCACAATCCTTATGGAAAGCGCCCAGGCAATAACCAGCCGGAAGAGGAAAAGGGTACTTTGCGCTATATGGAAGATGCCCACCGAATGGAAATTGGGGTAGGAATGCTTGCAATTATGATTTCTTTAATTATCATTGGAATCATTTTGATTGGACTTATGGTAGTCAGAGGTTCATAGATGTATTTTTTTTCGCAAGATGGAGTATGAAATAAGAGCGTACTTAGTGAAAGTTGTTTTCACAAAGTACGCTCTTATCATTTATTTATCCTTCGGCAAATCTTTTGCTTGTTAATCTTCTATGGGCGTCCAATTCTTTGCAAGCTCTTCATATTGCTTTGCGTCTTCTTCTAGGCCTACCTGGTGATAACATCGAGCTAGCCCTTTTAGGGATTCATCTCCAGAAAAATGAATATTCAAATGGGCACTCGATTCAAATACTGCATTATAATACCAGATCTGGGCTTCTTCATATTGGCCGCAACCTTCATAGAACTGGCCTAGTTCAAAGAAGATTTCAGAGCAGTCTAGACCTAGGCCGATATTTTTTAGAATATATTTAAAAAAGGATGGAGTATCCTCAAGCAAGCGATAGGCTCTTGCAAGAATAATCAAAGCTTCCTTTTTCTCGTCTTGGCTTAAGTCCTGAGCATAAAGCATATCTTGGAAGAAATCCTTGGCAATGGAAAAGTTCTCCTTTGTTCCATGAAGCAATAATTCCTTTGCATAAAAGGTGCGAAGACGCCGAGAAAGGATCTGACCATGAAAAATCATGGACTCAAAGATGGCAAGGTCCCTGTTCGCATGACTTTCTTCTGGCAAATGGGTGATTTCGATATCACTATCAAATACCAAAGGATCTAGGCAGACACATTCATGAACCGGCTCAATCCAACGAAAAGAGCGAAGGCGGCGGTAGAGCTTAGGTCGAAGTTCTCGATCATAATTATAGACAGAGCCATGAGTTAATTGCCCCTTGTAATACATTTGCACAATTTCGATTTCAGGCAGTAAAGCTTCCTTTAGCTGGGCAAACTTTCTATGATTATCTTCATCTAGGACTTCGTCTGCATCGGCACAGTAGATATATTCCATGGTCGCCTTGGAAAAAGAATAGTTACGAGCTGCGGCAAAGTCATTTTGCCAGCTGTAGTCATAGATTTTGTCTGTATACCTAGCAGCAATTTCTTTGGTTCGATCATGAGAGCCGGTATCTACGATAATGATTTCGTCCATTAAATCGCAAATAGAATCTAGGCACCTGGCCAATACTTTTTCTTCATTTTTTACTATCATACACAAACTAATACTTGCCATAGCATGTCTCCTTTTATAGAAAACCCCCGACTTAAAAAGCCGGGGGGAAATCTTTTGGTTTCAGTTAACAAAATCGATCAATCATCATTCCGGAATAAATGGAAGAAATATATGGAGTAGCAAAATTATGTCCCGGATTCTTATATTCTACAACAACTTTGTCAACATATTTCATTGGATTTAAAGAAACCGCTTTTGCCTTGGCACTAAGGGCATCTTTGAATTGGGATAAAACATCAAATAGCTTATCCTGTGAAACGTCCTGGTCGAGCGCCTTCGATAAGAGGTCCTTGTCTACTTGAATCAGACCATCCTTTGTTGTCGTAAGACCTACTTCATTCATGTCATCTTGGATGGAATAGGTAATACTAGTAATATCACTGATCAGTCGCTTGGTAGCAGCAGGAGATGAGCTTTTTTCGTAAGCAGTCTCAATAACCTGATTATAAGAGTCTACCAATTCTTGAATATTGTCGGCAATGGCATCAATATTTGGCTTAAAGCCAACAAAGGTAGATTCGCCTTCTTGATCGACCCCTTGCAGTGTAACTTCAAACGTCTTATTAATGGTGAAGGTGTTTGAATAAGAAGAACGCTCAATGCCATTAAGCTCAAATCTGGAATTTTGAGCATCTTGGGCAATCTGGTTGACCCCTAAAGCGTCAAGCAATTGGGAAGAATCAACACTGTCATCTGCGCTAAATTCAAACAAATATGGCTCATCTTGTCCAAGTCCAGTCTGGGAAGAAGCAATCTTTAAGGCACTAGCTCCTCTTTCATTGTCGACTAAGGAAGCATTAAGTCCAATCTTGGCATTGGAAATCAAGCTTCCAAGTCTATTTTGAACGGAAAGATTACTTTCGCTCTCCCCAATATGAAATTGGAATTCATATTGGTTGCTTAAATAATTTAATTGGAAAACATAATCACCAGAAGGTAATGAGCTTTGATCCTTTGTAAGGAACTTGCCGATGTTGATCTGGTTTTTTGCTAATTGCTTAACAGAAATATCAAAGCTAGTATCTTCTTCTAAGTCTTCGTTGTCCCCGATATATTGGGCAGATACCAAGTCGGGATGAGAAGATACAGCAATCTTCTTCTGGAAAGCTTCCTGAATATTTCCATCTTCTGAAGAGAGGGAAGCAATCACATTGTTAATGCTGCGGGCACTCTCTTTGATATCGATGGCGAACTTTTGGATGGAATCAGAATCCTCGTCCTTTAATTTGAAAAGAGGAGATTCTTTATTAATCTTAACAATATTGTTCCATACATTTCTCAGTTCACTTTTTTTGTGGCTGTCATAGCGTGAAACGCTAGAAG
>CAVJBW010000009.1:0-16993 GCA_963647625.1 Lachnospiraceae bacterium | reverse complement strand
GATATGGAGGAGATAGGAGTAGATATTTGGCAAGGCGTTGTGCCGAGCAATGATATCGTCTCTATCGCAAGCAAGCTAAAAGGCAATATGGCATTAATGGGAGGCATTGATTCTATCTTAGATCGAGAAGATGTTACCATGGAAGAAGTACAAGCAGAGGTAAACCGCTGTTGTGATAGCTATGGTCATTTAAAACAATTTGTTCCAAGTCTGACTTATGGAGATCCGAATACCCTCTATCCTAAGGTAAAGGATATGATTAGCCAGGCCATTACCAATTGGAATAAGGAACATTATTTCATTGGATAAAGACACCCTCACAAAAGGTCACGGGAGAGATCCTGTGGCCTTTTCTTCGTATAGGTAACTTCGCCCCATAAAGATTATGCATTCTTAAGATTTGTAAGATTGCGGTGAATCGCGGGATAGGGTAAAATGATAAAAATTAGAACGAACAAAGGAGCATCTTATGAACTTACCAAAAGATTTTCTCTTGCGCATGGAAGGTCTTTTTGATCAAAAGGAATATCAAGAATTTATAGAAAGCTATGACAAGGAACGTTATTATGGACTTCGCCAAAATCCTCTTAAGAGGGTTGAAGGCTCTTTATCTAAGCTGTTGGATATGGAGCTTAGGCCAGTGGAGTGGTGCAAGGAAGGCTATTATTATGATGGAGCAGATCGGCCAGGGCGACATGTGCTCCATGAAGCAGGAGCCTATTATATCCAAGAGCCAAGTGCCATGTCGGTAGCTGCTTTGCTAGAAGCCAAGCCAGGAGAAAAGGTGCTAGATCTATGCTCAGCTCCTGGAGGCAAGACCACCCAGATTGCTGGAGATATGCAGGGGCAAGGATTACTTGTATCGAATGAATATGTAGCCTCTAGAGCCAAGATTCTTGCACAAAATGTGGAACGCATGGGGATCAGAAACTGTGTCGTTCTAAATGAAACGCCTCAGCACTTAGCCCAGGTCTTTGCAGGATTTTTCGATAAAATATTGGTGGATGCCCCTTGTTCGGGAGAAGGCATGTTCCGAAAGGAAGAGGGAGCGATAGACCAGTGGAGCCTTGAGAATGTGGACATTTGCAGCAAAAGGCAACGGGAAATCCTAGAATGCGCTGTCCAAATGCTAGCACCAGGTGGACGCTTAGTTTATTCAACTTGTACATTTGCGCCCCAGGAAGATGAAGAAATTACCCAATGGTTATTAAAGACCTATTCTTTTCTAAATATATGTCCGATTAATAAAGTAGGTGGCATGGAAGATGGGAGAACTACTTGGGCAGAAGGTGCTAGTGAGGAAGTGAAACATGCAGCAAGGTTATGGCCGCATCGACTTCAGGGAGAAGGGCACTATGTAGCGGTATTTGCTTCAAGTCTAGAGAAAAAGAAAGACCCACAAACAGAGGAATTTTCACCTTTTGTAGATAAAAAGAAAAAAAGGAAAGATTTTACAGAAAATTGCCGTCAAACATTTGACAAATTCGCAAAAGAATGCTTGAATTTAAGTCTAGAGGGACGTTATGAATTGTTTGGAAATCGCATCTATCTAGTTCCAAAGCAGATGGTTTCTCTAGAGGGTTTAAAAGTCTATAGAGCAGGGCTAGAACTTGGCGAAGAAAAGAAGGGTCGCTTTGAGCCTGCCCACGCTTTAGCTATGGCACTGAAGAAGGAAGAAGTGAAAGAAAGCTTTGAGATGTCTTCACAGGCAAGCAATTATATTCATGGAGAAGTGATCTATGAGGAAGCACCGAAAGGGTGGATCTTGATGACGGTATGTGGCATCAGCCTAGGTTGGGGCAAGTCTACCGGCACTCAGATTAAAAATCACTATCCAAAGGGTTTAAGAAAGTAGAGGTTATAGGATGAACATTTTAGCACTTGACGATGAAAAATTAGCATTAGAAAGTTTAATCACAGCAATCAAAGCAGCGGTTCCAGATGCTCATGTGCAAGGATATCGCTTAGGAGATGAAGCGGTTGATTATGCCAAAGAAAATGTATGTGAGGTTGCATTTATCGATATTGAGCTTAGAGGGGAAAGTGGTCTAGATATTGCAGCAGAACTAAAGGAGATTTATCCAAAGCTTAATATTATCTTTACGACTGGTTATGGAGAATATGCAGGAGAAGCCTTTGAACTTCATGCTAGTGGCTATATTATGAAGCCGATCACATCAGAGAAGATCGCTTATGAAATCAACAACCTGCGCTATGAAATTGACCGAAAGGCAGACAAATTAAAGGTCAGAACATTTGGTAATTTTGAAGTATTCTTCGAGAATCAACCACTGAGATTTCAATATAACAAGTCCAAGGAATTATTAGCTTATCTCATTGATCGAAAAGGAGCAATGGTAAACAACCAGGAGCTTTTGGTAATGCTTTGGGAAGATGATGATTCAGGAACAAAACATATCTCTTATTTAAAAAATATTCGAAAGGATCTCTCTCGAGTATTAGAGTCTATTGGCTATGGAGATGTGTTGATTCGCCAGAGAGGAAAACTTGGCATTGTCACGGATAAGCTCAGCTGTGATTATTATGATTTCTTAAGCGGAAAGACACCAGAGGCTTATCGCGGAGAGTATATGACTCAGTATAGTTGGGCAGAAGTAACCAATGGAACTTTGGGAAATTTATAAAAAGAATGAGACAGGGGTATCCCTTTTGTGACAAGAGGAATGTTATAGTAATGAAGCAACCAAGAGAACTGATTGATGGTTGCTAGAAATGATAGGAATTATACTTGTAGACAATTCCTTCATTTATTGAATTCGTTTTCATCTATATAGTTTCGTTTATATAACCCTCAAACCCAGAGAAAAGGCACAGCTTAGGCTGTGCTTTTTCTCTTTGTAGCCTTTAATCCCTTGTTTGGAAATTGATAGAACCTTTTCTTCGTGCTATGATAGTTAGACAGATATACAAGAAGTTTATAGATCGGGAGAAGTATTATGAGCAAGATTGGTTTGGTAGTTGAAGGTGGAGGAATGAAATGCGCCTATAGTGCAGGCGTTCTAGATGCCTTCCTAGAAGAAGGGATTCATTTTGATTATGCCATAGGAGTGTCAGCAGGAAGTGCCAATGCAATTTCTTATTTGT
This sequence comes from Lachnospiraceae bacterium, assembly GCA_963647625.1. Classification (GTDB taxonomy): domain Bacteria; phylum Bacillota; class Clostridia; order Lachnospirales; family Lachnospiraceae; genus Eubacterium_C. The sequence continues at coordinate 13,888 of CAVJBW010000009.1, read as the reverse complement.
CTGGCCAAAAGGGAAGAGCGAGACGATTTTATACAGAGCACATATCGGACCCTATGTATTTCGGAATGAAAAGTTTTCTGAAAACTGGAAATTTATTTAATTTGCAATATATCTACGGAGAGATTTCCGCATCTAATGGGAAAGATCCCCTTGATTATGATACCTTCTTAAAGGATCAAACGGAATTTTATATGGTAGCAACCAGCGCAAAGACAGGACAGCCGGTGTACTTTGCCAAAGACCAGGTGACGAAGGATGATTATAGAATCATTATGGCTTCGAGTGCAATACCAGCAGCTTGTAAGCCAGTAGAGATTGATGGGAAAAAATATTTTGACGGTGGTGTATCTGACTCGATTCCTGTTGCCCATGCCCTAGAACATGGTTGTGACAAGGTGGTTGTGCTACTGTCAAAAAGGCGGGATTTTATCAAGACGCCAGAGAAAAATAAGGCTTTATATACTCTGCTTTGCAGAAAGTACCCAAAGACCATTGAAGCCTTAAACAACCGTCATATCATGTATGGCAAATGTCAAAGTCTTACCTATGAACTAGAAAAGCAGGGAAAAGCATTTATCTTTGCTCCGAGTAAGGCTTTCAAGATGAGTACTTATGCTATGGACAAGGAAGCAAATCAAGCTTTGTACGACCTAGGGATTGCGGATTATGAAGAAGAAAAGGGGAAACTTAGAGAATTTTTAAAATCTTAAGAAAAGGAGAATACCCTTATGGATCAAGATAAGAATGTGCAAGAGCAAGAATATGAAATCTTAAAACGAATATTAAAATATACTCCAGTAGGAATCCTGGTATTTCAACAGCAAGAAGATCTCACTTATGCCATATCAAGAACCAACCAGTATGCGAGGGAACTGTTTGGGGAAAGTAAAGAATTCTTGGCAACGTGCAAGATGGATTATTTCATTGATTGCCTGCACCCACAGGAAACCATTACAATTCCCAAGAAAATGGAAAAAGGCCTGCAAAGTAAAGGCGTCCAGGTGGTAAAGTGCCGCCTCAGAAAAAAAGGCACATCAGACTATACTTGGGTTCGTATGACAGGTCGTCTGATTATTACCAAGGGGGCACCAAGAGTTCTTTATTTTGCTTTGGCAGATATTACAGAAGAAGTGCAGGCGGATCTAGACAACTTGCGTAATCAGCAGATTTTGCAAAGTGCCGTGGAGGGAGCGAACCTATCCACCTTTGAATACAATCCAAAGGATAAAAGCATCTTTATTTTGCCCAATGCACATTTTCGCCAGATTCATGTGGAGTATGACATGCCCCAGTATATAGAAAATGTGCCGGAATCTTTACGACCATTTATAGAAGAAAAAAGCTATGAACAAATGGAAGAAGCTTATAGAAAGCTAGACCAAGGAGCGAAGGAGGTCAGCTTTGAGATATGGTACAAAGAAAAGAAAAAATCCTCATATTCTAGAGCCTGCGAGAAAATTACTTATCGAAGGATAGAGGACAATGAACAAGGTAGCAAGATTCTAGGAGTCGCCCAGGATGTTACGGCGGCGAAATTACAGGAAGAGTCCTATAAAAAGCTGCAGCATGAAGTGGTTAATATCAATGCCAATACCAAGTTGGTATTCGTTATTGATGTGACAAAGGATCACTGCGCTTTGACCTATGATGATACGAATCGAGATGTCTTTAGAGACCTTGATACAATAGAAAGCCTCAATGACATCATGAAAAAGCTGTTAGATAAAAGGTCTTATGAAAAATTTGAAGCTAGAATGAATCAGGAGTCTTTGAGAAATCTATACGTTTCAGGAATTACAAAATTTTCTTTAGACCTGATCATGGTAAATGAAAAGGATCACAAACATTATATAACGGTATCCGTGAATATGGCCTATGATCTAGAAGAACGCCGCCTACAGGCCGTTGTAGGAGTTGTGGATCGTCATAAAGAAATCCTTCGTGAAAAGTTGCTAAGCCAAATTGCTAGTCAGAGATTTACTGCTATTGCTTTGATTGGGGCAAAGTCAGGACGTATTCGTTATTACTTTGGGGAAAATAGGCATCTAGGGACGACTTATGAAGGAGTCAAATATGATGAACTCGCTCGTAAGCTCGTGGAGAAGATTGTGCCAGAAAAGGAAAGGGAAAGCTTGTGTTCTAGAGTAGAACTAAAGACCGTATTGGACAATCTAAAAGAAAATTCTGAATATTGCGTGGATGCCATGGCAAGGAAGCATACCGGAGAAAAGGCGCAAATGCATAGTTCCTTTTCTTATCTAGATGAAGACAAATCCTATATTGTGTTGCTGCAGATGGATATGACAAAGTCCTACCAAAAGGAAATGAAGATTAAGGAAGAACTATCGAAGGCCTTGACCAAGGCAGAACGCAGCCTAGAGGAAAAGTCTAACTTCTTGTCAGCGATGAGTCATGATATGAGAACGCCGTTAAATGGAATGATTGGATTTACAGACTTGGCACTTGCTTTGGACTGCAGTCCAAAGATGAAGCAATATTTGCAAAAGGTCCGCTCTTCTAGTGCTTTGCTTATGGACTTGGTCAATGATACCTTGGATATTTCCAAAGCGGAAAGTGGCACCATGAAAATCGAAAAAGAAAAAGTGGACTTTCCACAATTCTTTAAGGAATTGTATGATGCCTTGAAGACATCGGCAGATTTGAAAGAGATTCATTTTACCTTGGATAATCAAGCAAGTAGCCTTAAGAGTGCTTATGCAGACCGAGTAAAGGTGCAGAAGATCTTGCTTAATATTTTATCCAATGCCATTAAGTTTACCCCAAAAGGGGGACGGGTAAGCTTGAGGGTAGAAGAGGCTAGCCGTCCAAATCAGCCATATCGCTATCGAATGGTAGTAACAGACAATGGAAGAGGAATTGATAAAAAGTTTTTGCCACATATCTTTGAAGCCTTCAGTCAAGAAAAAAATGCTCTTTTATATGAGACTCAGGGAACAGGCCTCGGTCTATCTATTGTAAAGCGCTATGTTGATTTTCTAGAAGGGGAAGTTTATGTAGATAGCGAAAAAGGAAAGGGAAGTACCTTCCAGGTCTTTTTATCATTCCCACCTGCAGAAGGTAGTCAGACAGAAGAAATAGAGGAAGTAGATTTGTCTGTTCTTGAAGGAAAGAAAGTCTTGTTGTGCGAGGATAATAAGATTAATCAGGAACTAGCAAAGAGAATCCTAGAAATGAAGTCTGTGACAACAGATTGGGCTAAGGATGGTCAAGAAGGCTATGAAAAGTTCCTTCTAGCCCAGCCGGGAGAATATGTGGCAATCCTGATGGATATTCGTATGCCAGTATGTGATGGATATGAAGCCTGCCGCATGATTCGTTCATCCGACAGACCTTTGGCTCACAAGATTCCTATTATTGCCATGACAGCAGATGCCTATCCGGAAGATATTGAAAAATGTCTAGAAGCAGGCATGAATGCCCACATAGCAAAGCCAATCATACCAAATGTCCTGTACAAGACCCTGGCGAAGGCGATCATTTCAGCAAAAGAGTAAAGAGAGAAAAGAAATATGAAACATATTGTTGTAGGAATGCTAGCTCATGTCGATGCTGGAAAGACTACTTTGACGGAACATTTGCTTTACCAGACGGGAGCTATCCGGCAAATGGGAAGAGTAGATAAAAAAGATACTTTGCTAGACTATGATGCCGTGGAAAGGGAAAGGGGGATCACCATCTATCTAAAGGAAGCAAGGATGAGACTTGAAGACTTAGAAATTACCCTTGTGGATACCCCGGGACATGCAGACCTTTTAGCGGAGACCCAATTGGCCCTAAAAGCTCTAGACTATGCAATCTTAATCATAAGTGGGACGGATGGAGTACAACCTAATACCAAGATGCTGTGGAATCTTTTAGCTACCTATCAGATTCCAACCCTTATTTTTGTTAATAAAATGGACCAGGTAGGAGCTGATGAGGAGGGCATTATTAAGCAGCTAAAAAGCTTATGTTCTGACGGCTGCATCAAGGCTCTAGGGGAAGATTTTCAAGAAGAAGCAGCCACGCTAAGGGAAGATGCTCTAGAAGAATATCTAGCCAAAGGAATGCTCTCAGATGAAATTTTACTAGATCTGTTTCGCACTCGAAAGCTGTTTCCATGTTACTTTGGAAGTGCCTTGCACTCGGATGGTATGGAGGATTTCCTTAAAGGCATACAGAAATATCTCATAGAGCCAGCAAGGAAGCAGGACAATCAAGCCATTGTCTACAAGATCACGAGAGATGGCCAAGGAAGGCGCTTGACTCACTTAAAGGTAGAAGGGGGAAGCTTGACTCCTAAGATGACCTTTGAAAGAGAAGACGGGAAAAAAGTAAAAATCGATCAGATCTTTTCTTTCTTTGGTGAGAAGAAAGAGCCGATGGACGAAGCCTTGGCCGGCCAGCTATGCGCTGTAACGGGACTAGAGGAAAGCTATGTAGGACAAGGACTTGGAAGAGAAGATGTTAGGAGGCAAGATGCTACCACTCCCGTAATTTCCAAGCAGATTCTATTTGAGCAAGGCACCGTAATGCTGCAGGTTTATCCTATGCTGCAGCAGCTTTCAGAAGAGATGCCACAGCTAAAGCTTGAGTGGAAGGAAGAGGTAGGAGAGGTTCATGTACGCTTGCTTGGCAAGGTTCAAGAAGAGATTCTTGCGAGACTGATGAAAGATCGATTTGGCTATCAAGTCAGCTTTGGACCTGGAAAGATTATCTACAAGGAATCAATCACCCGTACTACAGAAGGGGTGGGACATTTTGAGCCCCTGCGCCACTATGCAGAGGTGCACCTTTTGATAGAACCTGCACAGCGAGGAAGCGGCGTAGAAGTGACGTCTCAGTGCCCGGAAGATTTGCTAGGAAAGAACTGGCAAAAGATGGTGCTAGCGACCCTGCAGCAGCCTCAAATTGGGGTGCTGACGGGATCGGTCTTGACAGATGTTAAGATTACCTTGATGAGTGGCAAGTCCCATATCAAGCATTCCGATCCAGGAGATTTTCGCCAGGCAGCTAGGCGCGCCCTTCGGCAAGGATTGATGAAAAACGATTGTATCTTGCTAGAGCCGATTTATGAGTTTGAATATGTGCTTCCTTCTGAATTTGTAGGGAAAGCCATGACAGATCTAGAAAAAATGGGAGCGAAGATAGAGCCTTTGCAGCTTGTAGAAGGTCAGGGAATCTTGAAGGGAACAGTTCCAGTAGCAGCCTTTGCAGATTATGACCAAGAGGTTCTTTCCTATACTAAGGGTCAAGGACGCATCATCTGCACTCTTGCCGGCTATGAAAAGTGTCAAAAGCAGATTGAACTAATTGCCGCAGCAGATTACCATCCAGACCTTGACGTAGATCATCCTACCGGATCCATCTTTTGTCATGGAGGAAGCGGCGACTATGTGCCGTGGGATCAAGTAGAAGATAAGATGCATCTTCCAAGTGTTTTATCCCAGCAAGAAGAGCCACTAGAGTGGAACTTAAAGCAAGACAATACCCCTAAGAAAAAGCAGCTAGATGCCTATGCAGCAGAAAAAGAACTAGAGGAAATCTTCCAAAAGACCTTTGGCACTACCATGAAAAGAAGGGGAGAAGAATATAAGCCCCCTAGAGTGATTCGAAAAGAAGAAAAGAAAAAGGAAAATGCCCTTCCTAAGGGACGAGACTCCCTATCCAAACGCCTTAAGAAAGAAGAGTATCTCCTAGTAGATGGCTATAATGTGATCTTTAGCTGGCCTATGTTAAATGACCTAGCAAAGGATAATATCCACGGAGCACGCATGAAACTCATGGAGATCTTAAGTGGTTATCAGGGGCTTCGCTCAGGAAGGCTGATCCTAGTCTTTGATGCCTATCGCGTAGAAGGTCACAGCGAGGAGATTACGACTTATCAAAATATTGAGGTGGTCTATACCAAGGAAGCTCAAACGGCAGATCAATATATTGAAAAGGTGGCTCACAAACTAGGAAAAACAGCCAATATTCGCGTGGCAACTTCGGATGGTCTTGAACAAATTATTATTCGAGGGGAAGGCTGTAGACTTACTTCTTCAAGAGAGCTTATGGAAGAGATTACCCTTGCCTTAGAAGAATTAAGAGGAGACAGCCTTCAAGAAAGCCCGGAAGGCAAGGTATATTTGTTAGATCATATGAATGAAGAAGATAGAAAAGAACTAGAAAAAATAAGATTAGGTCACAAAAGTTAATCTTGACAGTCCATGATATGGGTGCTATTATCTTTAACAAGATATTAAATCCTATATTTCTCGTAGGATAAAAGGTAATTGAAAAAAGGAGACAATATCATGGGTAAAATTTATGAAAGTTCAACAGAATTAATTGGAAATACACCAATTTTGAAATTAAATCGCTACAGCGCTAAGGCTGGAGTAACCAAGGCAACCATTTTGGGTAAGATGGAATTTTTAAATCCAGCAGGTTCCGTGAAGGACCGTATTGCCCTTGCTATGATTGAAGATGCAGAGAAGTCTGGAAAGTTAAAGCCAGGAGCAACTATTATTGAGCCAACTTCAGGCAATACTGGAATTGGTCTTGCAGCAGTAGGTGCTGTAAAGGGCTATCGCACCATCTTGACCTTGCCAGATACCATGTCTGTAGAGCGTCGTAACCTTCTTAAGGCCTATGGCGCAGAGCTGGTATTGACCGAAGGAGCCAAGGGTATGAAGGGAGCTATTGCCAAGGCAGAAGAGCTGAACAAAGAGATTCCAGGCTCTGTTATCCTGGGCCAGTTTGAGAATCCAGCCAATCCAGCAGCTCACAAGGCTACCACTGGACCTGAGATCTGGGAGCAGACAGATGGCCAAGTGGATATCTTTGTAGCAGGTGTTGGTACAGGGGGAACCATTACTGGTGTAGGTCAGTACTTGAAAGAAGTAAATCCAGATGTTAAGATTGTTGCAGTAGAGCCAGCAACCAGCCCAGTTCTTTCAAAGGGAACTCCTGGGGCTCACAAGATTCAGGGAATCGGAGCAGGCTTTGTTCCAGATGCTTTGGATACTACAATCTATGATGAAATTATAACAATTGAGAATGACGATGCATTTACAGAGGGTAGAGCTTTTGCTGTTAGCGAAGGAATTCTAGTGGGAATTTCTGCAGGTGCAGCCTTGAAGGCAGCTACCATCCTAGCACAAAGACCAGAGAATGAAGGAAAGACTATCGTGGCTCTTCTTCCTGATTCTGGAGATAGATATTTATCTACTGCTCTGTTTGCAAACTAAGAAGCGGAGAAGATGAACTCGTGAAGAAGGCATTGATAGCAATGAGTGGAGGCGTCGATAGTTCGGTATCGGCGCTTCTTATGTTGAAAGAAGGATATTCATGTGAAGGCGTGACCATGCGCCTGTTTGATAAGGAAGAACAGCCGGAGAAGCTATGCAAGACCTGCTGCTCAGATAAGGATATAGAGGATGCTATGCGAGTGACAGCTCGTATGGGAATTCCCTATACGGTAGTAGATTATACGGTGGATTTTGAACAGCAGATCATTGACAAATTCGTCTCTACCTATGAGCAGGGAGGAACTCCGAATCCTTGTATCGACTGTAACAAATATATGAAGTTTGAAAAACTTTATGATGCAGCCTTGAAGCGTGGATGCGAGAAGGTCGTAACAGGACACTATGCTAGGGTAGAGTATGACGATGCAAGAGGGCGTTATTTGCTGAAAAAAGCAGTGGATGATACCAAGGATCAAAGTTATGTACTTTACAATCTGACCCAGGAACAACTTGCCCATACCTATTTTCCACTAGGGGGCATGAAAAAAGTCGATGTCAGAAAGATTGCCCTAGAAGAAGGCTTTGTAAATGCAGACAAGTCAGATTCTCAGGATATTTGTTTTGTGCCAGATGGAGACTATGCCAGATTTATTGAAGAATATCGAGGCAAGTCGTCTAAGCCTGGAAACTTTGTGGACCTAGAAGGAAATATTTTAGGACAACATAAAGGCTTGATTCACTATACTATTGGCCAAAGAAAAGGACTTGGAATTGCCAGCAGCGCTCCTTTGTTTGTAACAAAGATTGATCCTGAGAAGAATGAAGTCGTGCTTAGTCATGGGGAAGGTTTATTTTCCGACACCTTAATTGCAACAGATGTGAATCTGATTTCGGTAGCCGAAATCACAGGGGAGATGGAGGTCAAGGCCAAGGTGCGTTATCGCCAAAAGGAACAGCCGGCAGTGGTCAGGCAGTTAGAAGATGGCAAGATTCAGGTCAGATTCCATGAGCCTCAAAGAGCCATTACCAAAGGTCAGGCAGTTGTACTCTATGACGGGGATGTTGTTGTAGGTGGTGGCACTATTTTAGAAGCATTATAAAATCGTTGACGAATAGAAGAAATCGTATTATATTATCCTAGTAGCCGAGTAGGAATTGTCTCTTGGCATCTAGGATATTAATTTGGGAGGTTCTGCTTTATGAAGATTTCCACAAAAGGACGCTATGCCATTCGCGTGATGCTAGATTTGGCAATGCATACAGGAGATGGATATATTAGTTTGAAAGATATTGCCGCAAGACAAGACCTTTCTAGTAAATATTTGGAAATGATTATTGCCATGCTTAACAAGGCTGGTTATGTACAAAGTTCTCGAGGTAAGTTCGGTGGCTACAAATTGTCCCATGCTCCAGAACAATATACCATGGCAGGAATCTTAAAGACCACAGAGGGCTCTATGGCGCCAGTTTCTTGCCTTGACTGCCCAGGAGAGTGTGAGAAGGAAGCCGATTGTATGACACTTCCTATGTGGAAGAAATTAGATCAGATTATTGAAGATTACCTAGAGAGTGTTACTTTGCAGGATCTGCTTGATACTAGGGCAGATAGTTATTCTATTTAAATACCGTTGACAAACTAGGAATTGGGTGCTAATATAATCCCTAGAGTTAGGTAGGAATTAAAAGTGATATGAAATAAGTTGATGATTTTTAGGAGGAACGACATGAATATTTATGCTGATAATGCAGCTACGACAAAGATTTCTGAAACTGCCAAGGCTGCAATGATTGAAAATATGGATCAGTTTTTTGGCAATCCATCTAGTCTGCATACTCCAGGTCAGTTAGCCAAGGAGCAGCTAGACAAGGCTCGTGAGGAAATTGCACAGGCAATTGGTGCTAAGCCTCGTGAGATCTATTTTACATCAGGCGGTAGTGAAGCCGACAATCAGGCCATTCTTTCTGCAGCTTATGCTGGCAAGAAGAAGGGCAAGAACCATATTATTACTACAACAATTGAACATCATGCTGTACTTCATACCATGGCAAAGCTTGCCAAGGATGGATTTGAAATCACCTATCTTCCAGTGGATGCAGATGGTTATCTGAAGCCACAGGCAGTGGAAGAGGCGATTCGTGAGGAAACAGCTTTAGTAAGCATTATGTTTGCAAATAATGAGATTGGAACCTTACTTCCAGTAAAGGAAATTGGTGCAATCTGCAAGGAAAAGAAAGTGCCTTTCCATACGGATGCTGTGCAGGCAGTTGCCCATGTTCCAGTGGATGTCAATGAAATTAATTGCGATTATCTAGCTCTTTCTGGACATAAGTTCCATGGCCCAAGAGGCATTGGTGTCTTGTACGTAAGACAAGGTGCAAGACTGACCAACTTAATTGAAGGTGGAGCTCAAGAAAGAGGCAAGAGAGCAGGAACAGAGAATGTTCCAGCAATCATGGGTATGGCAGCAGCCCTTACAGAAGCTGTGGACCATCTTGAAGAAAATATGGAGCAGACAACAAAGCTTCGTGACCATTTGATCGAAGGCTTATCCCAGGTAGAACATAGCCATGTCAATGGTATTGGAGCCGAGAGAGTGCCTGGAACCGTGAATATCTGTTTTGAAGGAATCGAAGGAGAGTCCTTACTTCTTCTTTTGGATGCAAAGGGAATCTCAGCATCTTCAGGCTCTGCTTGTACATCTGGATCCTTAGATCCAAGTCATGTACTTTTGGCATTGGGACTTCCTCATGAAGTTGCTCATGGATCTCTTCGTCTTTCTATTACGGAAGAGAATACCATAGAAGAGATGGATTATATTGTAGAGCGAGTAAAAGAGGTTGTTGCCTACCTTCGTAACATTTCACCAATCTGGGAGAGCTTGCAAAAAGGCGAAAAAGAGTTTATCTTATAAGTATAGTTTTGTAGGAGGAGTATCTTATGTTATATAGCGAGAAAGTAATGGACCATTTCCAGAATCCTCGTAATCTTGGAGAGATTGAAGATGCCGATGGAATCGGTGAAGTGGGCAATGCCACCTGTGGCGATATTATGAAAATATATCTGAAGATTGAAGATGATATTGTAAAGGATGTAAAGTTCAAGACTTTTGGATGCGGTTCTGCAATTGCTTCAAGTTCTATGGCAACAGAAATGATCAAAGGAAAGCCAGTATCAGAAGCACTTGCTTTATCCAACAAGGCAGTAGTAGAAGCACTTGATGGACTTCCACCACAGAAGCTTCATTGCTCTGTACTTGCAGAAGAAGCTGTAAAGTCAGCCTTGATTGACTATTACACAAAGAACAACATGCCGATTCCAGAGGAATGTAAGATGGCATGCAATCATGATTGTGAATCTTGTGGACACTAATGATTCGAAGCACTGTGATGCAATAAGTTGCACACAGTGCTTTTTTGGTGAAATTGATTTGACAACTTTTGCATTTGAAAGCATAATAGGAAGTATAAAGATAGGACTTTTGTCCATGTTTTGAATCATTGAGTCACAGGAGGTAATAAAAATGGATAAGATTACAGACGGAATCAGAAAATTCTTTTTAGCAGGAGTTGGTGCAGCAGCAACAACAGTAGAAAAATCACAAGAGATTATTGATGATTTAGTTCAAAAAGGCGAGCTTACAGTAGAGCAGGGAAAGGCCATGAATACAGAACTAAAGCACAAGGTTGCTAGCAAGGTGTCTAAGACTCCAGAGGAAAGAGCAGACTATATTGTAGGCAAGCTAAATGAAGAAGAACTAGAAGCATTAAAGGCGAAACTGGCAGAAGAAAAAGAAGAAGTTAGCGAGGAAGAATAAGAATATATGGCTGAGGAAAAAACAACCCAGCAAGGTGGTCGATTCAAGGAAATCATCGGGGTTCTTCATAAACATGAGATTATGAAGGGCTTAGATCCAGAAAAGGTTCGGTTGATTATTGAAGATTTAGGGACTACCTTTGTGAAGCTTGGACAGATTATGTCCATGCATTCCGAGATTTTGCCAAAAGAATATTGTGAAGAACTTGCAAAACTTCGTTCGGAAGTAAAACCAATGCCTTACGAAGAGGTAATCCGTGTGCTTGAAAAAGCATACGGAAAGCCGGTAGGGCAAGTCTTCGAATCCATAAAAAAAGAGCCCCTAGGTTCGGCATCTATCGCTCAGGTTCACGAAGCAATCTTGAAATCAGGTCAAAGAGTTGTAGTCAAGGTACAGCGTGAAGGTGTCTACGAAAAGATGTCTAGAGATATGGACTTGTTGCATCGCGGAATGAGACTCCTTCGTTACCGCAGTTATTTTGATGCCGTAGATCTTGACGAAATCCTAGATGAAATGTGGCTAGTTGCCCAAGAAGAAATGAATTTCCTGATTGAGGCGTCCAATATAGAAGAATTTGCTCGCCTCAATGAGGAAGTTGCATTTGTTACTTGTCCGGTATTGTACCGGGAATTTACCACATCCCAGGTTCTTGTCATGGAGCTGATTGAAGGATGCGGGGTAGATGACAAGGAGAAGCTTTTAGCAAATGGATATGATTTAAGTGAAATCTGCCAAAAGCTAGTAGACAACTACTTAAAACAAATACTTGAAGATGGTTTCTTCCATGCAGATCCTCATCCAGGAAATCTACGCATTCGTGAGGGACAGATTGTATGGATTGACATGGGGATGATGGGCAAATTATCTCCTAGAAGTCGTGGCCTTTTAGATGAAATCATTACAGGAATTGCAATTCAGGACATCAATCGAATTAAGGATGGACTTCTAGCCATAGGAGAACCTTTAGAGAGGGTAGATCACCACAAGCTATTTGTAAGCCTTGATGAGATCGTGACTCGCTATGCTACGGCAGATCTAGGCTCCGTTGACTTGTCGGAAATCATCGATGCCTTTTTTAGTGCCATGGCAGAAAATAAGATTCGAATTCCAGGAACCTATACCATGTTGGTTCGTGGTCTGGCAACCATTGAAGGATTGGTGGCAAATCTAGCCCCAGAGATCGATATTCTCACCATTGCCAAAGGGCGAATGAATAAGAATTTCATGGAGAATATGGACCTTTCCAAGGAAATAAAGCGCAATGGCAGACTGCTTTATTCTTCTTTGAAAAAAGCCATTGAGATTCCGGGAACGACATCGGACTTGCTTCGAATGTTTATGAGGGGACAGACCCGCCTCAACCTGGATTTACATGCAACGGATGATTTGAGCAAACTTCTTACGAGATTAGTACGAGACGTGGTGATGGGCCTAATTGTGATGGGGCTATTGATTGGATCAAGTATTATCTGCGTGACCGATATGCGTCCTAAGATCTTTGGCATTCCGGCCATTGGAGCAGTAGGCTATGTAATAGCACTCCTATTAGCCCTTGCCCTAGGATGGCAGCAGCATAGACGCATGACAAAGAAGAGACGCCGGCGAAAGAGAAGGAAGATTTGACTATGCCAAAATCAGACAATCAAAAGCAAAAAATCTTGCTGATCCAGAAGATTCTCTTAGAACAAACGGATGAGAATCATCCGATTTCTGTCCCTCAATTAATTGAAAAGCTTGAATTTGAAGGCATCAGCGCAGAAAGAAAAAGTATCTATGACGACATAAGAGTCCTCAAAGACTGGGGAATGCATATTGAAAATCGAAGAAGCCGGCCCGCAGGATTTTATGTGGCACAAAGAGAATTTGAGCTTGCAGAGGTGAAGATGTTAGTGGACCTGGTGCAGTCTTCTAAGTTCATTACCCAGCGAAAATCCAGAACTCTTATTAAAAAATTGGAGCAATTTGTCTCCCACGAACAAGCCCGTCAGCTTCAAAGAGAAGTTGTGGTGGCAGATCGTGTCAAGACGGACAACGAGAGCATCTATTACAATATTGATGAAATTCATACAGCCATTGCCGGCAACAAGCAGATTACCTTTGAATATTTCAATTGGGGAATTGGGGGAGAAAAGGTTCTTCGCCATAATGGAAAGCTCTATCAGGTCAGCCCTTGGAAATTGACTTGGGATGATGAAAATTACTACCTGATTGCCTATGATGCTGACGCAGCCATGGTGAAATTCTATCGTGTAGACAAGATGCAACATATTAGCATGATTGACGAAGAACGTCTAGGCCGTCAGAATTTCGAAGGGATGGACATGGCCAAATTTGCCAAGAAAACTTTTGGAATGTTTGATGGAGAAGAAAGAACCATTACCGTATCCATGCCCGAGTATCTGGTGGGTGTGGTATATGATCGCTTTGGGCTAGATACTCCTTTAAGAAAAGATGGAGATCATCGCATTCGCTTTCGGGCAGATGTTGCAGTAAGCAAACAGTTCTATGGTTGGCTTGCCTCCTTAGGAGAAGGCGTAAAAATCTTGCTTCCAGAAGAGGTTGCCAGGGACTACAAAGAATATTTAAAGGCTTTATACGAAGGCCAAGATTAGGGAAAGTCTCACTTTGCTAGAAAGTGGGGCTTTTTTTCTTAGAAAGTGTGATGCCAAAGGGACTCGCCCCAGGCAAAGAAATATTTTGAGAAATCAGCTCCTTTGATTAGAACTATCATATTTTCAGGAAATTTTAGAAATGCAACATAAAATCTTCACAGGAGTCATATTGATTTTAAAAGGAATAACACATATAATGAATAGAAAGTTTGGACTTTAATAAGGG
>CAVJBW010000008.1:15228-16996 GCA_963647625.1 Lachnospiraceae bacterium | reverse complement strand
CTCTAAATCCTGATTCAGTTCCTCACTTGAGATCCACTTCAAATCGCTTATCTTCTTGCTTGCACCCTGGAAGGTTTTCTCTAAGATTCCCTCATAATCCTCCTGGCTAATCTCCTGATCAGAGGCATCTGCATAGGAAACATTGGATTCTTCCTCCGTCTCATACATGGTATATTTGGTTGCAAGAGGAGTGATCTTCAGCTGGTCCTCTTCTAAGGAATAATATCCTATCGTTTCATAGATTTCTGCAGCTGAGGACTTGAGAATATCTGTATAAGCATAGCAGATCTTTCCTTGGGAATCCGTATAGGTATCTACCGAATTGGCAATAATATCAGGAAGGGAGTCTCCTTCCTCTGCTCCTATGGTAATCTCCTTTAATCCGCTCTTATCTTCGTTGACTTCATACATATGAATGTCTGTATAAAGACCGGTTCCTTGTAAGCTAGCACAGATCACCTCTAAGCGCTGATCTCCATCAAGGTCTGTTACGGTATAGTAGACATCCTCTTGATCTGTTTGGAAATAAGTATCTTTTTCTTTTTCTAGCAAGCTGAACTGATCCGATAGATCAATCTTATCTTGCTGGCCTAGATCAGTCTCATTCTCCTTAGCCTTTTGGCTATTTTGCTTGGAATCCTTTGCAAGATCATCGCTTAGCGTCTCCTGGCTAGAGGTCTTGTCGCTGGCGTCTTGACTTTGCCCGCAGGATGCTAAGGCAAGGATCATCCCCGTGGCCATCATAATGGCAATCCCCTTTTTGTACATTTTAACTTCCTCCTAAGAAATCTGTTGCAATATCACAATCATAATTGGAATTGTAATTAAGGAACAAATTGTTGATACAGCAACACCAATGGATGCTGTAAAGTTCTGATTTGGGTATGGTGCGCTTCCCATGGCAACCAAGGAAGCTACTGGCATTCCTGCTCCCACCGTACAAATGCTAATCAGTGTTGGATCTTGAATAAATAGATGCAAGGCAAACCATACAATTACAGGAAGAAGAATCAGTCGTATCGGCAACATGGCCCAGACTCCTTTTTCTCTCTTTAGGTCCGCTAGCACCACTGAGCCCATAGAGGCTCCAATAATAATCATAGAAAGTGGGGTGGTAATATTTCCCACAAATCCAACACTAGTATAGAAGATATCCGGCAATTCAATATGACCGAAATAAATAATAAGTGCTGCAATAGAGGCCAATATTCCATTGTTTAAGACCTTGCGCAATTCGAACTTTTGCTTGGTATAGGTACCAGACTCCATGGCTGCATCTTTTTGAATCAAATGCATAGCCAGGGTAAAGAACAAAATATTAAATGGCATATTGAAGATGGTCATATAAAAGATGGCACTATCTCCAAACAAGGCTTGAACGACAGGATATCCCATAAACATGTTGTTTGAGAATATAAACATGCACATATAGGTACCCTTGAGATGCTGAGGCACTCTAAGCACCTTGGTAAATATTATTGCCAAAATTGGGAATATAATATACATCACAATTCCAGCAGCAAATAACTTTAATACGCCGCCTCCGCTACTATGGGATACGGTAGATATACTATTTAGAATCAAGCAGGGGCAAGTAATCTGAACAATCATTGCAGACATCTTACTCGTTGCTTCTTTGGTTAAAATATTCTTCTTTGCCAGGTAAAATCCAATGACCATTGCAAAAAAGAGTTTACACATTGTGGTGGCAATCACCATCTTCTCTCGCTTCCTTTCTTCCCCCTTATATCATACAGGCCTTTTTTTA
>CAVJBW010000008.1:12304-15132 GCA_963647625.1 Lachnospiraceae bacterium | reverse complement strand
AGGCCTCCTTTAACAAAAAATCTCCACATAACATTATAGCCATTATATAGTAAGAATTCTAGTAGCGATTTTATCAACTCTTGTGAAAAATCATTGCTTTTCTTGTTTAAATTTACGGATAAATGAAGGAGGGGCCACCGCTTTGCGCGGCAGCCCCTCTTTATAGAGAGTAGTTAAAATTAAGTAATTGCCTTTAATCTTGTAGTGCATCATATCCTTCTGCACCGGAACTAATCTTTATTGCATTTTCTACATTATATACGAAGATCTTACCATCTCCTGGATGACCGGTATATAGAACCTTTTTGGCCGTTTCAATTACCGTTCTTGGTGGAATCTTACTTACTACAATATCTACCTGAATCTTAGGCAGCAAGTTCATTTCCATTGGTACACCACGATAGGTACTTGTTCTTCCTCTTTGAGCACCACATCCAAGTACATTCGTTACGGTCATACCATTGATTCCAATCTTGCCAAGGGCAGCTGCCAAAGCATCGTACTTGCTTTGTTTTGCAAAGATTGTAATCTTGGTAATGGAGACGTCGCTGGCAATAGATGCATCTGGGGTGCGAAGCTGTACTGGAATTGCTTCATCTATTGGTGTTGCATCTTCTGGAATCTCAATATGTAAATCGTCAGATGCAAAGTTGTTAATAGAAGATGCTGGTGCAAAGTCTGCATAAGCACTGGCAAGATTGTGCTCTGTTGCATCAAGACCTTGAATTTCTTCTTCTGCGGATACTCGAAGACCCATCACTTTCTTAATGATAAGGAAGATTACTACAATCACAACCAAGGTCCAAGCCATGGTAGAAAATAGTCCTACAAACTGGATTCCTAACAATTTGAATCCGCCTCCATAAAAGAGACCTGTCATTACATTACCAGCACTGTCTGCGATAGAATATCCTGGTGCTGAATCTGTTGCAAATAAACCGACAGCGATGGTTCCCCATACACCATTAAAGAAATGAACGGCAACGGCACCAACCGGGTCGTCTACGTGAAGCTTGTAGTCAAGCAGCCATACACCAAATACTACTAATAATCCTGCTACAATACCAATGATCAAAGATCCTGCTACATCTGTAACATCACATGGAGCAGTAATTGCTACAAGTCCTGCAAGAGATGCATTTAGACACATGGATACGTCTGGCTTTCCATATTTGCACCAAGTAAAGATCATACAAGTAACTGTTGCTACTGCTGGTGCAATCGTTGTGGTCAAAAAGATGGAACCAAGCTGTGCAATTGAAGTTGCTGCTGCACCATTGAAGCCATACCAGCCAAGCCATAGGATAAATACACCTAAAGCTCCGATGGTTAAGTTGTGTCCTGGAATCGCATTTACTTTGACAACTTTGCCATTGGCATCTTTTTTGAACTTTCCAATACGAGGTCCTACCATTGCAGCACCGATTAAGGCGCAAAGGCCACCAACCATGTGAATACAGTTAGATCCGGCAAAATCGTGGAAGCCCATCTGAGCTAACCAGCCACCGCCCCAGGTCCAATGTGCTTCGATTGGATATAGAATAGCGGACAAGCAAGCGGAGTAGATGCAGTAAGAAGAGAATTTTGTTCTTTCTGCCATAGCTCCTGATACGATTGTTGCTGTTGTTGCACAGAATACTAAGTTAAATACAAATGATGAAAAATTAAAGTTGGCATAGTCTGTAAACATATCAAATCCTGGTGCGCCAATGAATCCAATCAAATCTTCACCGAGAAGCAAGGATGAACCAATTACAATGAACATCACAGTTCCAATACAAAAGTCCATCAGGTTCTTCATAATAATATTTCCGGCATTCTTCGCTCTGGTAAAGCCTGTCTCTACCATTGCAAATCCTGCCTGCATCCAAAATACGAATGCTGCGCCAATTAAAAACCAAACTCCAAAAGTAGTATCGCTTACGCTACTACTGACATAATCCATAATTTCTTGAGTCATATCAATTCCTCCTTATCTTATTACCAAAACGATCCTCTAGGAGCTTTCCTTGTAAGCAGGACGCCTATCCTACAAAACAAAAAAGACGCGTTACCCATCTGCTAGCCGATGGATAACACGTCGTTGTGTCCTTCATATCGTTTCTGTAATTTGAGTTCATGTTAATCCTCTTAATTTCAAAAGTCAACATGAAATATTAAAAAAGTATGAATTTTGGAAAAAGAGTAGAAATTTCTAACTCATTTCAAAAAAGTTTGTGCAAATTGTGAGAAGATTCCATCACTATGCATTTACCACCTCATAAATCTTCTCTAGCTGCCCTGCATTGGTATAATCACGTTCATAAGTATGCTCCACTAGGCTCTTCGTAAGATCCGGGTTGGTGATGACATCTACAATCCCCTTGGCACATTCTTGATTCTCCATAGGGACAATAATGCCATCTACACCGTCTACAAGCTGGCTAGAAGAAGTTTCATAATTCGTTATAATCACCGGCTTATGCAAAAGCTGTGCTTCAATGACAGAGACCGACTTTCCTTCCCACCTAGAGGGTTGGATATAGTAGTCACAAGCCTTGATATAAGGATAAGGATTGGATTTCTTGCCAAGAAGTATGACATAGTCTTGCATCTGTTCTTCTTTGATTTTTTCCTTAATCAGAGTCTCGTCAGTGCCATAGCCAATGATATACCATCTTGCGTCTAGCCCCTGCTGGCGGATTTGCTTTAAAATATTTGGCACATTGTCAAAATTCTTTGCCGGACTATACCTGCCGATAGACAAGAGCTTGATCTTGCCCTCTAAGGATATGACCTCCTCTTCTTCCTGGCGCTGAATCAATTCTTGTGGCAAAGTATTTTCTATT
>CAVJBW010000008.1:0-12294 GCA_963647625.1 Lachnospiraceae bacterium | reverse complement strand
TTCAGGAAACTCTCTTCACAGGTAGCCGATACATTGACAATATAATCCACCTTGTTATAAGCCTCAATATCTAGCGCTGGATCGGGTTTTAAAGAATTATAATCCGTATGGATCCAAGCCATCTTGACTTTGGCATCGACCTTGTCCATATAGAAAGGAACTCCCAAAAAAGAAATTGCCAAATCATAACTGCCCGGAATATCAGGAAGTAAAGGATTAAGGTACTTGGCCGTATATTGCATGGACTTTTGCACTTCAACCTCATCCTGATTTTGCTTGCAATATTTATGAAGGGCGATCTTGGATTTGATTCTTGCTATTCCAAAGCGAAACAAAGAAGATCGAAGCACATCTTTGATGGGGCGATCAAAGGTGGTATATTCTGGGATTTGAGCTAATAATGGAACATCCTTTGGAATATATTCCATTAATTCTCCTTCCTGGCGAAACAAAAACAAAATCACTTCATATTCATTTCGGTCAAATTTTTCTAGTAAACCGAGCAGGCTTTTTTCTGCTCCCCCAATAAACATAGAGGTCATCATGACCAGCACTTTCTTCTTCATCTTATCTTCTCCTTGGATGCTTGGTTTGCTCCTTCTTATTCTATCATATTGCCTTGCTTTCTTCACCTGTTCTGTGGTAGTCTAATCCTATGAAGTACAAAGTATTAGAGACCCATCCTGATGGCTCAAATACCGCAGTTACCATTCGTGGTGACGGTGCGGATCTATCCCCAGGATGCGAAATAACCGATGAAAATAATGTCCACTATACTATTTTGGATATTCAAAAAGATCCTAGCAACTTTATTGACCATGTAGAGCCCAGTCGCATTCTCATTATTCAAGGCGCCTTCTACTCTCGCAAGGTGGTATCAGATGCGACTGAAATTTCGAGCCGAAGACATCTTGGCGGCGGTGCAATTAGCGCTTTTATAAATCAAAATAGTCCGGACAAGTCCCTATAGGGGATTTGTCCTTTTTTAATATCCGGCTCTCGCCATGACTTCTCTGCCATGCTCCTTTAGATATTGCCGTCTTGCCTTATAATCTGGCATTACACTTTCAACTAAGTTCCAAAACTCTTTGGAATGGTTCATTTCTTGCAAATGGCATAGCTCATGAACCACTACATAATCCCGTATTTGCTCCGGCATAAGCATAAGCAAATAATTAAAATTCAAGTTTCCCTTTGCCGAGCAGCTTCCCCATCTGGTCTTTTGACAGCGAATGCTGATGCGGCCAAAATGCACATTTAGCTGGATGGCATACTCTAAGACCTTTTGGTCAAAATAGATACTAGCTTGTCTTGCAAGCTGTCTATGCTCTTGTTGGCTTAAAAGCTTGATATTTTCTTTGGTTTCTTGAAGAGATTGGGCCTTTGTAACTTTCTCTTCAATCCAGTCTCTCTTCTCTTCCACGAATTCAAGTGCCTTTTTATCGGAAACCCACCGAGGCACTCGCACTTTGATTTCGCCCTTTGAGCTCACTTCAATGGCTATGGTTTTTCGGTTACTTTTTATGATTTCACAGTCCCAATCACCCTGTTTTGGTAATTTTTTCAACATAAGAGCTCTCTATCCTTTTATTTAATCTTCTTACTGGTCTTGATGCTGGTATAGGCGCCATAGTAGGTATGAGAAGCCACCTTTTTATAGGCTCTTACCTTGATTTGATATTTTTTGCCACTTTTCAGTTTCTTTAAGATCTTTTTATTTGAGCTGATGCTTATGCTCTTCCAGCTTGCACTTCCCAGCAGGCGATATTTGATCTGGTATTTACTAGCTCCAATTTTACCTGGGCTCTTTGCTAGCGTTAGCACCAGAGATTTCTTTGAACTGTTGACCTTAGATAGTTTCGCTTTTCCTGGCACAATGGTGAAGGAAAGCTTTTTGGTAAACTGATAATTTCCCTTTCCCTTGATAGTTACACGATAAGTGCCCACATTTTTTCTTCCTGATGGATAGGTAACTACATAGTCTCTTCCCTCTTTCATGGTCTGATTCAAGGAATTGATTGCCTTGATACTTGGCTTTTTTACCTTACCATTGTAAGTGTAAGAAGTCTGGCTTAAAGAAATCTTCTTTAAGGTTGGCTTGGTGGATACTTGCTGAGATTGACTAGCCTCTACGGATTCTTTTTCTTCCTTTTGCTCCTTAGAATCAGGGCTAATCTCTGTTTTTTCATCTTCTTTTTCCTGGCCGTTAGTTTCCTCTTGCGCATAATTGCCTAGAGCCTTTAGACATACATTATTGTAGACGCTGGTGATAAAATAATGAGATAGTTGATCTTGCAAATAGCTGGTAGAATACTTGGACAGATCATACCAGGCGTCACCTTTGAAAAAGCTGATATAGCTTTGATTTTCCTGACTATTATAATCTTGATAGGATTCAATCTTCTGGTCGGTACCTTTGAAAGTATAAGACCCATAGGTATCTTGACCTTCTACTGGCACATAGACTTTCGCCCCATTATATTCATAGGTTGCAACAATGCTGAACTTTTCTCCCGGCTCAATTCGAACCTTACTTCCTAGATCCAGGGTATGATATCCTGCATAGGAAATATTCTGACTGGCGAGACTGACAGCCTCTAAGCCATCATCTGGCTGGGTCCCATGCTCCTCTAGATCTGTATAGACCTGTATCTTCACCGATTGATTCCCTGCAAGGGTATAGACTCCTACTGCGTCAATGGTAATTGCCTGATCATTGGTATTGGTGAAGATATTGGCAATTTTCATTTCGTTATTCGTATTGAAATTTCCATCATATCCGATTCCATCATATTGAAAGTTCAGTTCATGGGCATCCTGACTTTCCACTTCAAAGTCATAGACTTCACTTAGGCTAGGATCCTCATAAGATACCCAGCAGCATCCATTCTCTCCCCAACTTTCTCCCCAACTATTCATAATCAGCCAGGCTCCATCTTTACTTGGCTGAGTATCAAAGTTCTCTTTTGCATAATTATCATTCCAGCCAATGATGACAATCTGGTGATTGACCGTACCGTCCTTGCTGGCATAGTAAGAATAATTACTAGAATCATAATAGGAATTGTTCCAGTAGATTGGAGCAGAGACAGAACCATCCTTGTAGATTGCCTCTTTGACTTCTTGAAGGCTTTGGCTCGTAGGAACATTTGACGCCTCTTCCCTTTCTATGGTCATGCGATTGGCGTCCTTTAGATGAACACTATTGCCAAGTATATTTTCCTTATTTTGTTCTAAGGCAAGCATATTATCTGCCATCGTTTGGATCTCACTAGAAGTCGACGCATGATAAGTAAGCAAATCACTTCCTGCTTCTAAAGTAGGGCCTACCCAGCTTGCAAGGCTAGCTATTTCTACGGTAAAGTTCCCCCCTAGGCTAAACAAAGCCGAATTCGAATATTCCGAAGAATAGTCCTGCAAATCGTTGGTATAAGGGTTACTTCGATAAGAATACCAGGCTAGGTGAGTCTCTGAAAAGTTCGCATCTTCCAAGGACA
Organism: Lachnospiraceae bacterium; assembly: GCA_963647625.1. GTDB lineage: Bacteria > Bacillota > Clostridia > Lachnospirales > Lachnospiraceae > Eubacterium_C. Next base: position 8,797 of record CAVJBW010000008.1, on the reverse strand, counting down.
GATAACCTTGCTTTACGCTGGAAATCTCTAGATTCTTGAGGGCAGAAAATGCCCAACAGGTGCCGGCAAGGCCCTGCTTTTTTGCACTACTTACCAGACCTTTTTTTCGGCTATCATACTTGCTTGGAAGATTTTCATCCTCAGAAGCCTCTTCCTCTTGCTCTGCTTCTTCTAGAACAATTTCTTCTCCATCTTCCTGCCAGGAATACTGAGCAATATCTCCAACTGTATTTCCCTTTACATATTGTGCATATTCTACTTCTGAATGAGTCGTGGTCTGGGCCTTGGTATCCATAGGAACCAAAACCGTACTGATTATGATTGCAAGTGTAAGGACCAATGATAACTCTTTTTTTCTCATAGGTCATCTTCTCCTTTTTCCTCTAGATGAAACAATTCCTTTAGCATTCTGGTATATTCGTCTTGTGACTTTGTTGATTCTAGTTGCTTTAATTCCAATATCGGCTCACGAAGGAGTTTTTTCAAGGAAGCAAATAGAATTTTATGTAAGATCTTCTCCTCCCGCTGACTCAGCGTCAGCTTGCGAGATAGATAGGCAAAGCTCTCATCCGTTATCTCCTGACATCTTGCATGTAAGGAGCTGATGGTATCATCGACTCGGCTTTCAAAGAGCCATTCCTTTGTCATAGCTACCCCTTGTTGGATACCGGCTAGGCACTGGCTAGACCTTTTGCCACGTTCCTTTTGATTTTGCCTTGAAATTCTCTCTAAAGAATCAAGATTGATCAAAGTAACCCCTTCTTGTAAGGCAAGTTCTAGATCCACATCCCTAGGAGCCGCTAGGTCTAAGAAGACAAGAGACCTATGAATATCACAATATTTGGCTTCTATGGCAAAGTGAGGCGCCGAGGTTGCACTAATCACAATATCTACTTGGTTTAAATAATCATAACGTTCTTCATATAGGATGCTGCTTGTATTTTGATAACCAGCTAGCAATCTTCTAGCATGATTTAGATTACGACTACAGATCGTAACCGATGCCACCGGATATTCTTCCACATATTCCAAGGCAAGGCGGGCAGTATCTCCGCTTCCAAGGATCAGAATATGCTTTCCCTCAAATCCTACCCTGCGGGCCACTTCCTTAATGCCGATATAACTAACAGACAAAGGAATCTGACTGATTCCATAGACCGATTTTGCTTCCTTTGCGCAAGCCATGGCATTTTCCACCACCCGGTGCATCTGTTTTTTGCAAAATCCCAAAGCCTTCGATAGCATCATGGCATCTTTGAGCTGTCCAAGTATCTGATCTTCTCCTAAGACTGCAGAGTCAAGCCCTGCGGCCACCAAAAACAAATGCTCTAAGGCCTCATCCTGGTCTAAACAAAACATAATATGGTCCAGATTCACCTGAAAAAAGGTCTCTTGATAAAGTCTCTTTACCAGATTTTTTTCCCTCTCATCTTGATAAAAGAAAAAGATCTCACTTCGATTACAAGTACTTAAAATCAAGGCTTGATGGATGCCAATGTCATCAAGTTTCTCAAAAAAATCAATCTTTTTATTTTCCGTAAAGGCCGTATGATCTCTTACATCTAAAGAAGCATTCTTGTAGTTGATTCCCAAACATCCAAATTCCATATCATGCTCCTTTTACTAATCTTCTAATCCTGCAAAGTAATCCTTTATTACCTCTATGGTCTTATGCAGATCCTCCTGGCTATGAGCATCCGACAAGAACATAGCTTCATACTGGGATGGGGCAACATAAATCTGATGTTCTAGCAAATAAGTAAAATACTCCCGATACTGATTGGTATCGCTTGTCATGGCACCTTCATAAGAATCCACTTTTTGGTCTGTAAAGAAAATACTCATTAAAGAGCCGATTTGATTTACCCTTACCCTTCCTTTTGCGCTAGCTAGTATGGCCTCTTTGAGCTGACTTGCCTTCTCCTCTAATCTTTGATAAATGAGAGGATCTGCTTTTAGAAGGTTCAAGGTTGCAAGCCCTGCAGCAGTGGCAATCGGATTGCCAGATAAGGTTCCTGCCTGATAGACCGGGCCATCTGGAGAGACATAACGCATAATGTCTTCTCTTCCTCCATAGGCTCCTACCGGCATTCCGCCCCCAATAATTTTTCCCAAAGTAGTAAGATCTGGCACTACTTGATAGTATTCTTGAGCTCCTCCAAGGCCAAGTCGAAATCCTGTAATGACTTCATCAAAAATCAATAAAGCACCATATTCCTTGGTGATTTCTCTCAAAAATGGCAAAAAATCATCCTTTGGTAGCACTACTCCCATATTGGCAGCTACCGGTTCTACGATTACCGCTGCAATATCACTAGGAAAGGCTTCAAATAATTGCTTGACAGAATCCTTATCATTGTAGGAGGCTACCAGAGTATGCTTCGAATAATCTGCAGGAACTCCTGCCGAGTCCACCACGCTGGTCGTTAAAGCGGCTGAGCCGGCCTTTACTAGCAAGCCGTCACTATGGCCATGATAGCATCCTTGAAATTTTATAATCTTATCTCTTCTAGTATATCCCCTGGCTAGACGAATGGCACTCATCACAGCTTCTGTTCCTGAGTTTACCAAGCGGCTCACCTCTATAGACGGCACAAGCTCTGCTAGAAGCTGGGCCATCTGTACTTCTCTTTGGGTCGGTGCTCCATAGGTCAAGCCATCGATAGCAGCCTGCTGCACTGCCTCTACCACCTGTGGATGTGCATGGCCTAGAATGCCTGGTCCCCAAGAACATACATAGTCAATCATGTCATTGCCATCTACGTCGCGGATCTGTGCGCCTTTTGCCTGGGCAATAAATCGAGGGGTACACCCCACTGCTCGAAAAGACCGTACGGGAGAATTGACCCCTCCTGGCAGGTATTGTTTTGCTCTTTCATATAATTCCTTTGATTTTGTATCAAGCATGGTAAATCTCCTTACAAGTCTCTTTTCTTCTTTGTGTTATTATAGCACATTTGTCATAGGAAAAAAGTCCGATGTCCAGAAGAAAAGAACATGTTATAATCTTTTTATGAAAATATGGTTAACAAGACACGGACAAACAAATCTTAATAAAAAGCGTCTGATGCAAGGGCGCACAGACGAACCCTTAAATGAAACGGGCATCGCGCAAGCCCAGGCTGCTAGAAAGGCCATCGGCGATATGGTCTTTGATGCCGTCTATGCTAGCCCTTTAGACCGAGCGATTACTACGGCTAGTATCATCGGAGGCATCCCCAAGGACCAGGTCATCATTGATCCTCGCCTTATTGAAACCGACTTTGGCAATTACGAATGTGCCAATTACAACCACCTAGGTCCTAGCATGTCTTTATATTGGGCTCTTCCAGAGATCTTCCCTGCACCGAAGTCAGTAGAGACCATCGCTTCTATGACTGCTAGAAGCAGGTCTTTCCTTCAGCAGCTAGAACAAGCCGATTATGACAATGTCTTGGTTTCTTGCCATGGTGGCATCATAAGAGCTCTCTCTGGCTATCTTGCAGACAAGAAAAATGGCATCCTCTGGAGACCGAAGCCTCACAACTGTGAGATCCGCATTTACGAATCCATACAAGGAAAGCATTCCTTTATAACAAAATATCCATCTCCGTCTTTACAATAGATGGAAATGGATATTTTCATTTTTAAAAATAATATTGGTCGGAATAAATCCTAAGGTCTTCTTTGGCCACTTCACCTGCTTCAATATGAAAGGCATTTAAGACAGGATTGTGTGCCATCAAAGACAGAATCAGATAACTCGCCTTCGAATCGTATGCCAGCTTAATATCCTCCTTAGAGGGTCTTGATGGTGATTCCGGGTGAGAATGCCAATTGCCCAAAGGCTTTAGGCCATTTGCCCGCATATCCTTAATGGCATTCATCTGGTCTCTCGGATCAATGGTAAAGTGATCTTGCGCTTGGTCTACATTGGTTAAATAATACACCTTCTCCACCTTAGAGCTGCCATCTGGGCAAATGCTTCCTGCAATCAAGCCACATGCTTCATTGGGAAGCTGTTCCCTTGCATAGGCTACCATTTCATCATAATCATTATAGCGTAGTCGAATAATTCCCATCACTTATCACCTTTTTTAAATATACTCTCCATGGACTGCTTCTTGACCATGAATACCACAGCGCTTAAAGATCAGCTCTGCTGCCTGAGATGCGGTCAGCTCTTTTCCCTGATTTAGGTCACTGACATAGGAGCGATTCAAGGCAAATATGCTAGTATCAATCTCCTTTGCATAAAGAAGCACCACAATTCCCGCATTGTTGAGATGTTTCACAACCAAAGCATAATCTTCATCGGCCTTTGGTGCATAAAGATAAGTATGACGGCCAAGAATTGCCAGCTCTTTTTCTACTCTTTGAACATAAGGAAGATCGATGCCATCCTTTTGTGGATCAAACTCAACCGTAATTGCTCTTTGTCCCTTAAAATTACTTCTTGCTTCCTGGTCTAGAATGCTAAGAGTGCTGCCTTCAACATCTGCTAATAGTTCATTGACCACACCACAAGCGGAGGTCATATTGGTCACGCGGTCGATTAAAATCAGTTCGCCTAATGTCTTGTGATGTTCGAAACGATCCACCACAATCCCATCTGCCAAGCTAAGTTCACAGACTGCAATTTCATTTTTCTTTAGGCTCTTCGCTTCTTTTTCTTCTCCGGTATTCACATCAATGGTATAGCGGATATTTTTGATAACCCCTGGAATCTGCTTGGTTCCCAGCTTTACAAAGAAGTTCTTGCCTTCCTCTAATTCTTCATCATCCATCCAAAGTAAGGTAGCTACTACGCTAGAAGTAGTCTCAACCCTAGCATCTTTTACCAAAACACAGCCTCTTGAGACATCTACTTCTCGATCTAACTGAATAGTTGCAGGCCTTCCTATACCGATCTTGTCCACCTGTTCATCTGCAATATGAATGCTCTTTACATGGGCTTTTTCATTGGATGGAAGCGTGGTGACTTCATCTCCTACGGAGATTGCGCCAGCCTCTATTTGCCCTTGAAATCCTCTAAAATTGTGATTTGGTCGGCAAACTCTTTGTACCGGCATATAAAAGCCTTCTTCTAGATTGCTTTCCTTTACATCTACCTTCTCTAGATATTCAAGAAGAACCGGTCCCTCATACCAGTCGATATTCTTAGAAGGCTTGGTTACATTGTCTCCTTCTGTTGCAGACACTGGAATAATAACGGTATTGGCTAGAGATAGCTCTGATTTTAGCTGGTCAATCTGAGCAACAATCTGGTCAAATCTTTCCTTAGAATAATCTACTAAGTCCATCTTGTTTACGGCAAATACAAAGTAGTTGATTCCCATCAAAGAACAGATTCTTGCATGTCTCTTGGTCTGAACTAGCACGCCTTGCTTGGCATCAATCAAGATCACTGCTAGGCTGGCAAAGGAAGCTCCTACTGCCATATTACGGGTATATTCTTCATGTCCCGGTGTATCTGCTACAATAAAGCTTCGGTGGTCTGTTGTAAAATAACGATAGGCAACATCAATGGTAATGCCCTGTTCTCGCTCTGCCATAAGACCATCTAATAGCAAGGAATAGTCAATGGCTCCTTCTCTGCTTCCCACCTTGGAATCTAGCTCTAGAGCCTTTTCCTGGTCCGCATATAATAATTTCGAATCATATAAAATGTGGCCGATCAGAGTAGACTTTCCATCGTCTACACTACCACAGGTAATAAACTTGAGTAATTGCATACTAGAAATATCCCTCCCGTTTTCGTCTTTCCATAGATCCAGCTGCCTCATTGTCAATGACTCTTGTGGTGCGTTCCGAAGAAACCGCACTTAAAGTCTCTTCAATGATGGCATCTAAGGTATCAGCGTCTGATTCTACGCCTCCCGTAAGTGGATAACATCCTAAGGTTCTAAAACGAACCTTCTTATATTCGATCTTTTCCTCTGGTCTTAGTCTTTCCTTCATGCGATCATCATCAATCATGATAATATTGCCATCACGATAAACCACTGGTCTTTCCTTGGCAAAATAAAGAGATGGAATCTCAATATTTTCCCTGGCAATATATTGCCAGATATCTTTTTCTGTCCAGTTAGAAAGAGGGAATACTCTTACTTCTTCTCCTTTGAATAGCTTTGTATTAAATAGCTTCCACATCTCAGGTCTTTGATTCTTCGGATCCCAAGCATGGGCAGAATTACGGAAGGAGAAGATTCTTTCCTTGGCACGGGACTTTTCTTCATCTCTTCTTCCCCCACCAAAAGCAGCCGTAAATCCATACTGATCTAAGGCCTGCTTTAAGGCCTGGGTCTTCATAATATCGGTATAGGCAGAACCGTGATCAAAAGGATTGATTCCTTGCTTTACTCCTTCTTCATTGATATACTCTAGCATTTCAAGACCGTATTTTTCTGCAATATGGTCACGAAATTCAATCATTTCATGAAATTTCCATGTGGTATTCACATGAAGAAATGGAAATGGTGGCTTCTCAGGGTAAAAAGCTTTTAAAGCTAAGTGAAGCATTACGGAGCTATCCTTTCCAATAGAATAAAGCATTACCGGCTTTTCACACTCTGCTGCTACTTCTCTCATAATATAAATTGCTTCTGCCTCTAATTCATCTAAATGTGTCATTGTATTGTTCATTTTTTATCCTCCAAAACAGCTTAATATTTATTAGACTCCTTGCTATTGACGGTAATGCTGGTCTTTGATCCATCCAACCTAGTAACTGTCCAGGTATGCACATCTCCTTCGGTTACAACTGAAAGGATAGAACCTTTTCCGCCCATATCTGCTCCTAGGAAAAAATCAATCGCCTGCCACCTACATTCTTTGATGCAGGAAGTGCAGCCCCAGCAGTCCTTTTCTCTATAAATGACAGCCTTATGATCTTTCATCTTGATCAGGTTGCCAGGACAGACCTGGGTGCATTTGCCGCAGCCCTTACATTTTTCCTGATTGATTGCAATACTCATACCCTGTCACCTCCTGGATTGATCACCTGGTTGTCTGGTCCAAAGGCAAATTTCAAAGGTCTTGTATGGCCTGTAATCAACTTTCTAAACACAACCTTAATAGTACCATCTTTTCGATAGGAATTCACATATTTTTCGAAATCTTTGCTTTCTTTTGGATATGTCATATTCTCTGCAAAGCAGTGCCATCTAGTTTCCCGTCTTGCCTCTAAATGCTCGATCAAGCTCTGGCATACCACTAGCCTGTCTCGAATTTCATAAATAGTTAACAAATCATCCATATTAGAGGCCACAAGATTGTCCAGCATCGGATAGATTTCTTGTATCTTTTCCCTGGCAATGGCCAGGCTAGTTTCGCTGAACTGATAATGACTTGCTATTCCTCCAGCATATTGATCCATCACCTTTTGCATGGTCTCTTCTACTTGCTCGATGGTAATATGAGACGCAGCATTGGTAAAATGCCTTTCATAACCTTGCATGACTTGGTCTGCCTGATGCTCTAGGTGACAAGATGGCTCTGGCATCTTTAGGTAGTCTAGGATGCTTTCTGCTGCAATCTTGCCTTCTACTAAAGCTCCCGTTACGTATTTTTGGGGTGCTCCTCCTGAGACATCTCCTGCTGCATACAGCCCCTTGATAGTCGTTGCTCTGCCATCATCTACCCAATATCCACTAGCGGTATGACCTCCTACAATATAGGGTTCTGTACCCTGAATCTCTACATTTTTCTGCCTTGGTCCCTGGCCATCTTCAAGCCATTTCAAGGCCTGGGAAGGAGCCATATTGAAGTAGGCTTTATAAAGATCCTCTTGGGCTTGCTGGCTAATTTCATCTGTCTTTAGATAGCAAGGCCCTCGCCCTTCAAGATTCTCCCTGGTAGTTCCATAGACTCTTTCACAAGTAGCAAGACCATACTCTTCTTCATAGACCTGGCCTAAGGCATTGACTTGCTTGGCCTTTACCCCTTGGGCAATGGTTCCGGTAGGAGCAATGGTATCCTTACACCTTAAGGCAATAAAACGCATCTCTAAGGTAGTCATCTCTGCTCCTGCTAGGATTCCCATGGCATATCCTGCTCCCGTATTGAAAGGCGGATACCACATCTTATGTCTGGAAAATCCTGGATTATTTGGCCGGTACAGACCTGCCGCTCCACCTGTTGCAATAAGTACTGCTTTGGCTCGAAATTCATAGGCAATTTCCTCATCTACATGAAAGCCAACTGCTCCATGGATTTTATTGTGATGCACTAGATAGTCTGTTACATTGACGTGATTTAGAACCTTGACATTGTCTTGTTCCATTGCCATGCGGGCTAGAATCGGCTTTATATTTTCGCCATTGATCTTAATATTGCGATCCCCTCTTGTAACATATTCCCCATTGGCATCCTTTAAGATCACAAGTCCATGATCTTCTAGGTCCTTGGTTACTTCATTGAGTCCCTTAGACATAGACCAAAGCAGATCCTCTCGGACGATATTCTTGGCGTCCTTTTTGCAATAATCTACATAGGACTGTGGACTCTTCCCCTTTGTGATGTAGGCATTAATCGCATTGACTCCTGCCGCTAGACATCCACTTCGTATGATATTTGCTTTTTCTACCACAAGCACCTTTGCATTGGTCTTTTGTCCTAACCAATAAGCTCCATATAAGCCAGCGGTGCCTCCACCGATAATCAAGATATCTGTGGTGATCCTCTCTCTTTTCATATCTTTTTACCCTGTGTTTTTCTTCTTTTCACTGGTAAAATCCTAACACAGTAAAAGCCGGCAAGTCAATGAAAGTGGCTATATGGTTATTCTATCATTTGTTATAGGTTACCCCTATAATGC
>CAVJBW010000007.1:2960-18502 GCA_963647625.1 Lachnospiraceae bacterium | reverse complement strand
CTTCCCATTCCTTTCCAAGTACTTAGGTCACCTCTTCTATATAAAATCGTACCGTCTTCTTGTTCTTATCATAACTTAATTGATAGCGAACCGATCTGCCACTTTCTCTACCTGCTCTATCGGCCGCTTCCTTAATAACCTCTTCTATATCTTCCTCACCGGTAAACCCCATCTTACCACTTCCTGGCACAATCCTGCACTCCACCATGGATGCGCCTGTTTTAATGCCATTTTTCATAAAATTCTTAAGATGTATAGGATTGTCAATGTCTAGACCTTTATTTTGATAATAGTCTAGATCCCTATGATTGCATTTTGGATAAGCCATAGAAGCTTTGTGGTCTAGGGATATTTCCCGGTCATCAAGATTTAGGTAGGCATAATTCACTCCTTGCGGCTCACTGGTGCACACTCCCCAAGTAGCATCCACATGATATGCCTTTCCATTTAGTTTCACAATATTCCAGGCATGAGGCATGCTCTTCATAAAATCCGCTTCTACATGCTCTCCTGTTATTACCTTTTGGCACTTACCATATCTAGTATGAATGCCCAGAATCGTAGGCGCTTTCACCCCTTTAATATTGTAAGAATAATCTCTCACGATTCTCTCGGATACCAATTCTGCATTTTCTGCAAAGTGGCAGATCTCATTTTTTTGTAAATAGATTTCTTTGGTATCAATCTCAGGTAAGATTCCCCGTTCGATTAAGTCCTTATCTGCTTGGCTCATACTAGAATAAATCATATCCATTCTCCGTCCGATCTCCCATTAGGGTTCCTAGTCACCATAGTGATTCCAACTGCCAAATAGTCCTTGATTGGAGTGGCCCGTCTTGTGATGGTTCTCATCATAATGATTCACTCCGAACAATCCCAGATTCGATTCTCCTACTTTGTGTCCCTGATTATCATAATGATTCACCCCACCCCAAATATTTGCACGAGAATGTCCCATCTTGTGACCGCTTGCATCATAATCATTCATTCCAAATAGACCTGGGCGGCTTTCTCCGATCTTATGTCCCTGGGCATCATAGTGGTTAATCTGTCCAAATAAGCCTTGTCTCGAATATCCTTCTTTTCTACTCATGCTTTTACCTCCAAACTCCTTAAGTCTCTTCTAGTTCTTATGGCAATTCTACAAAATTACAAGTCCATAAATCTTCTCTTGCAACAAAAAAGACCCCCATCTGTACAGATAGAGGTATTTTTCGTAGCAAGTTATCATAGAATCCCTATTGCTTCACTTAGCTTTGCCACTTTATTTTTTTGGATTTTACGCAAAAATACAAATCCCACCAGGCAAGAGATCAGCTCTGTAATCGGAAATGCCCACCAAATCAAGGAAACGCTCATCTGTCCGCTGCGCACAAAGATGGAAAAGATCCCAGCTAGAGGCAAGATGATCACCATCTGCCTTAGAAGAGAAATAACCAAAGATTCCTTGCCTCCATCTAAGGCCTGATAGATGCCTTGATAGGCTACATTGATTCCAGCGAATAGGAAACTAATGGAAATAATCCGCATGGCGCTCATGAAAAATTCTCTAGACTCTCCCGCATTGAACAAGGTGGCAAATGCACTTGGAAAGATCTCTGTAATCGCAATGCCGAGTATCATTAAGGCAATGGTATAAATCAGTCCATACCGGATTCCATCTTGTACTCTCTTTTTGCTTTTCATGCCATAGGAATAGGAGATAATTGGCGTAATGGCATCTCGAAGTCCAAATGCCAAAAACAAGACAAACTGCTGCACCTTATAAAATAGACCATAGGCCGTCTGGGCACTAGGATTGAACTTCAAAATCATATTCATGACATAGACCATGATGGACAAAAGGGCCTGGGCAATAATGGCTGGAAGGCCGATTGCGTAGATTTCCTTTACAATTTCTCGATCTAGCTTCATATATTTGATGCCATGATCAAATTCTTTATTTAATTTCAGATGAAAGATAAACAACAACAAGGCCGATGCAATCTGACCGATTACCGTTGCATAGGCAGCGCCTTCTACTCCCATCTGAGGGACAGGTCCTAGACCATAGATCATAATAGGGTCAAGAATAATATTGACTAAAGCTCCTACGATTTGTCCAATGGTAGAATAAAGAGACCGTCCTGTTGCCTGCAGAAGTTTTTCAAATATGGTAAAGAAAATAATACCAAAAGAAATCAAACAACAGATTCTCAAATAACTCGTTCCCATAGAGATTACTTCTAGGTTGCTACTTTGGGATACAATATAGGCCTTGACCCCAAAGATGCCAAATAAGATACAGGCCACATAAATAATGATTCCCAAGACGAGACTTCCTCCAGCTACTTTGGAAGCTTTTTCTTTGTCCCCTTGGCCTAAGCATCTAGCTAGAAGTGCATTGGTTCCTACTCCGGTTCCCACACCAACAGCGACCATCAGCATCTGCACTGGAAATACCAAGGTCAAAGCATTTAAGGCCGACTCCGATCCAATTTCCATATTTCCCACAAAGGCACTATCCACAATATTGTAAACAGCCTGCAAGGCCATGGACAATATAATCGGTATGCCCATCTGAATCATGAGTTTGTTTACCGGCATCTGACGCATCTTGTTATTCTCTGTCATATCAACACTTTCCTCCTTAAAAAAAAAGAAAAGTGTGCTGCTTGCTGGCGTAAGCTGGACTTACGCTAACAAGCAACACACTTTCTAATGACTTATTTTAGTTTATTTTTTTAAGAAAAGTCAAGAAAAATTTCAAGACTTAGTCCCATAGATCCTGATATTCGGTCTTGGAAATCTTGGCTACTTCATCCTTCATTACATCGGTTGGCCAGGTTCCAAATGGAAGCATCATGGTTGCATAGCAAAAACCATCTGCGGTCTTGTGGAATACTTCTCTTACCTTTTCACGAATCGCTTCTTCATCCATCTTGCCACTTAATCCAGCCGCTTCATATTCCATGTAGTCTGGGGTAACATGGAAGCTCAACTTGTGGTCAGTAAGCTCTTTTAGCTTTGGAATGTCATTGATTTCCTGTCCCTGCCAAGCATCAATGCCGATCTCTGGGAATTCAGGTACAATATCTTCAATCTTTCCACAAGAATGATGCTCGTAGATCATGCCTAGTTCGTGACACTTATCTACCATTCTCTTTACTTCCGGCTTGTAGATCTCTCTCCAAATCTCAGGAGAGAAGAACATGCCATTTTGGGTGCCCCAATCATCATGAACCATCAAAACATCTGGATTGTAATATTTCTTTACATATTCCATAAGCTTCATTTTCCAATTGACTAGTTCATGGGTAAATTCCTTGACATCTTCTGGATTGGTAAGAAGTGCACACAAAGCGTCTTCAAATCCCATGAGCATATGAAGTCTTTCGAATGGTCCATTCAAGAACATCATACAAAAATAGCTATTATCACGATCTAGGGAATCCAAAAATGGCTGGTCCCTCTTGATCTTCTCATCCCAATCCCAAGCATCTAGATCTGGGAATACAAGATCTCTCCAATCCTCAATATCCTCTAGTACACGGTCTGCTGTTGGGTCTGTACAAACGGCCTCTACCGCTTCTTCTCTTACCCATTTTACGCCCCACCAGTCAGTTCCGGCCTGCACAAATGGAGGTCTCTCTTCGTAGGCTGCAGGATCAAATAATACCACGATGTCCTTGTCTGTTGGAACCTCATCAGTTGGCAAGTGCAGATAAAAATTCTTTGCTCTTTCTTTACTCGTCATTGGGTGTTTCATTAAAACTTCCTCTCTTTCCACTATAAGATGGACGAATGGATCTCATCCACTCTCCACACTATCATGATTCCTATATGAACTGAGTTTATTGTACAAGCCGAAAGGGTTGGTGTAAAGCGATACATATGCATGATATCATTCCATATTCGAATAGAAGTCCCTGCTACCACCAAGAAAACAGAATCTCTTAAAACACATATTCATACATGCGAAACTCCCTAGTTCCTACCACTTGATAAAAGATCATCTCCGTACTCACATAGCAAAATCCTGCCTTTTGATAAAGCTTATCTGCCCGGGTATTTTTATCGATCACATCTAGGTGAATGGCTCTGATTCCATTTCTTCTTCCATAGGATATGATCTCCTCTACTAGCTGAGTGGCAAGTCCCTTTCCTTGGCATTCGTATCTTACCGCCAAGGCATGAATGATCCACACCTTGCACTCTGCCTCACTTACTTTCCAAGGGACCCTTTTATATTCTTCATTAGAATCCGTATTTACTATGGCGCAGGCCATAATCATGCCTTGCTCTCTCAACAAGACCAAGGTCTTTTGCTCAATACTTTGAGTCAAAAATTCCCCAGATGGATGCTCCCCCTTTTTCCAGTCAGGAAAAGACTCCTCCTTAGAGCTTTTGTCAATCAAGTCCCAATACAGTCCTTGGATCTCATCATAGTCTTCCATGGAAGCAAATTCAAAGTTCATCGGTTGACTCCTCCTTTGTATTGCGAAGCATTTTTATCTTATAGAGACGAGGTTCCTATAAGATAAAAAAAGAAAATTCATCCGCTACCCCATGAATGCTCCGCTTCGCCTACGCAATGAAAAAAAGAGTCATGAGTAATACGACCATAAGCCGCACGCTTTCTCAGCACGAATGAATTTCCTTTATTGTATCACTTCACTTATAAAATAACCACACTATCTTTATGACTAGTACAGATATGGACTCTCCCAAAGGTTGAGCTTGGTTCCGATTCCTAGCTCTAGGGCCTTCTCATAGCATTTCTTGCCCCATGCTACATCTTCTACTGGCATGCCTCCCACGGAATAGATGATGACCTCATCATCACTGCTGCGTCCCGGTGCCTTTCCAGCTAAGATAGCTCCTAGATTGATGATCTTGTCTTTGGTAAGCTTGCCATCATGGACCAAATCAAGCCATAAAGAGCCTGGAATATAGATCTGGTTGTAAGTTGGATAAGCATATTCTTCTGCCCATGCTTCGTACAACTTGAGATTGTCACACACCAGCTTCGGCTTTCCGCTGCAGATATATTCATCGGAGAAATCACAAGAACCTGGCACGCAAAACAGTGCTCCCGGCTTGATCCATTCCTCTTCTACAAATGGGTACTGGCTGCGGTCCATGCCCATGGCAGTAGAAGTGGCAAAGCTTAAGATATCGCTATCTCTTACGCACTCTTCTAAGGTATCGCAGACTACAATATTCTTGAACTGTGGCAAATGCTCCTTTACAAAGGCAATACATCTGTCAATGGAGGCCTGGCCACGTCCCTTGATTTTCAAGGTATCAAGACTTGGTCTTAGGGCTGCAAATGTTTCGATATTGGTAATATTGATTACACCCGGTCCTACAATTCCAAGGACCTTGGCATCCTTTATAGCCAGGTTCTTTACTCCGGCACCTGGAATTGCTGCGGTTCGATAAGCAGATAGCAGGTTGGCAGACATAAGAGAAAGTGGTGCTCCGGTATCCTTATCATTGAGCATGACCATAAGAATGGATCTAGGAAGGCCTTTTTCTCTATTTTCCACATTTGATCCATACCACTTCATTCCAGCCATATCTGTTGCTCCACCAACATAGGCAGGCATAGCCATGAATCTTCGATCTGGGCCAGCCTTTGGCATATTAGGGAATGGTGGATTTTCTGGAAAACTTATCATACAGCCGTGGGAATTTCCATTTTCACCACCCATGAGATAATCTCCTTTGTCCATGGTGATTAGAAGCTCTTCCATGCATTCTGTACAAGCAACCACGTCATTTACTCCTGCTGCTAACATATCTGGCTCACTTAAATATAATAAATCAATTCTTGTATCACTCATTTCTTCATTCTCCTTTTTTTATTTTGCTACTTTTCTATGATTTTCTGCATATAGCTCATGTTCCATTGCCATGACTTCCTTGATAGGATACGCCCCGAATAATGGCCTTTTTACCTTTACCTTGATCCAGATAAAAGCATAGATGGCCAGGATGATGAGTACGATTCCATCAATGGTAAACAGTTGCTTTTTCACTTCCCAGGACGGATCCATATTCAAAATCATATAGATGGAGCCTACAACTCCTAGAATCGGAATGACTGGTCCTAGAGGCAGCTTGAAATTTCTCGGTGCCTTGGGCAGTCTATGGCGCAAGATTAAGACATTGATATTAGAGACGATATAGCTAATCAGCCACAACACTGCCAACACACTAATCAAGAAAGAGATGGAATCTAGGCCGGATAGACCTGCGATATTGATGATCGCAATAAATGCGGCTTCAAAGATCAATCCCACATATGGCACATTATTTTTATTCGTTTTGGTAAATAATTCTGGCAAAAGGCCGATCTTGGCCATTCCTGCAATGATGCTTGCCAAGGAACTCATAATAGTATTGATGGAACTGATGGTTGCTAGCATGGCAACAATGGCCATCCAATATCTTCCTGGGGTTCCTAGCAAGGCCTGTCCAAATAGAATATGTGGTATGGAGCTAGCTCCTAGCTCTTCCCACTTGGTATAATTGGCAAAGCCATAAGTCAAAAAGATCTGCATCGCCAGAATAATAATCATACTAAGGACCATACCTAGCGGAATATTTCTTTTTGCTTTTTTCACATCTTTGGTAAGAGGGACTACATATTCGCCTCCTACAAAGAGGAAGAAGGCTGCTCCACACAAGCCGGTAATGCTCTTAAAGTCATTTGCAAGAACCTTTGGCTGAGAGACCACTTCTCCGGTGCCGATCTTCAAAGCTCCCATAATTCCCAAGACAAATAAGGATATGATCAAGGCATAGGCCACAAAGTCCTGGATCTTGATAAAGGCATCCACACCCTTAAGATTCAATAAGAACAAGACGATGCAAAGAACTAGGCAGTAGCCCCAACCTGGAATCGGAAGCCCAGGAAGCAGGGAGGCTAGGGTATTGCCGAACATGGCTGCCTCTACGGAGCCTGCCAAGGAGTTACACAAGATATAACCTCCTACCATGCATATAATTGTGAGAAAGGGGCCTACGCAGGCTAGGGAATATTGGGCAAGTCCCCCGGTAAGGTTGGGCATTAGTGAATTCAGCTCTGAAATAGACAAAAGGGTAAGGATGTTCACCACACAGGCTATAATCATGGAAATGATAAAGGTGGTTCCTATGGCTGATATTCCAGAGCCTAGAGTAAATAAACAACTTGATGCTACAACTAGTCCTACTCCTGTGGCTACCACGCCAGGCAAGCCAATCTTTTTTTCTCCCATATAGATTTCCTCCTTTGATTTTTACTAAAGTTTTCCATCCTTTAAGGCACTTTGGCCTTCTTCCCCTGTACGAACGCGAATGGCATTGGTCACTGGAGAGATGAAGATCTTTCCATCTCCAATATGTCCTGTATATAACTGCTTTTCTACAAAATCAATAAAGGCATCCACCTCGGATGTAGGCAGGACTACCATCACTACCTGTTTGCTCAAGAGCTCTGGGGCACTATTTTTTTCTGCTTCATATTCCTGAGTTCCTAGCTGCACACCACAGCCCTTGGCATCAAAGATTGTCATGCCGGTGATTCCAAACTTGCCAAATTCCTTGGTAAGTTCTGCAATCTTCGCTTCCCTGGTAATAATATCTACCCTTGATAATTCTTCAATTGACACTTTCATGTTCCATGACCTCCTTATATCTTTGCTTTAAATCTGTCATATCTAAGCCCGCTGATATCCACTGTGGTCTTTCCTTCCACAATGAGCATTGCGATCTGCTCTCCTACTGCTGGGGCAATTCCAAATCCATGACCGGTAAAGGCACATGCCACCACAAGTCCTGGCACCTCATCTACCAGACCAAGAACCGGTACTCCATCTTGGCATACATCAATATAGCCAGCCCAGGTCCGAACGATCTTGGCATCTGCAAGATCTGGAAAATACTTCATGATTCCTCTGCAAATGCATGGCGCTGTAATAGAGGCATTGCTTGGGCAGTTCTCGGAGCCGGTATTGAGGTTGTCTAGTTCTAGTCCGGAAGAGCCGCCAAATACGAAAGAGCCATGGTCAGACTGATGGCCATAGAAATCAGCCTCTGCCGTTCCTAGCATTTGATTAAACATATGAGGCTGGGCCTCGGTTACAAGACATTCCATTAACTCCTTGTGCATAGGGACATCTACTCCTACCGTTTTCAATAGACTTCTTGATTCATAGCCTGCTGCCACTACCACATAGTCTCCTTCGTAGGTATTTTCCATGGTCACTACTTCTTTGAGGCGGCCCTTTACTTTCTTGAGTCTCAAGGCCTTTTCTCCTGTGATAAAACGCACGCCTTGCTGTCTTGCTTTTCTATAAAAAGCCAGGGTCGTCATCATGGGATTGGCATGGCCATCGGTAGGACACCAGCTTGCTCCAATGACCTCATCGGAGAGATAAGGATTGATCTTCTTGACTTCTTCTCCGTCAATCATTCTTACATCTAGTCCCACAGCCTTTGCCCGATCCGTCAGACCTTGCAAGATCTCTAGATGCTTTGCTGTCTTACCTAGTCTTAAGTTGCCTTCCTTGTGATATTCACAGTCCACTCCTAGCTCCTGGGATAGACTAGGCCATAGATTTTTGATTCCATACATGGCAAGGGGAAGTTCTCTTGGATCTCTTCCGGATTGTCTTACCCCTCCTCCATTTCTTGAGGAGCCACCATTTCCTATATTGTCACTGCCTTCTAGGACAATGACGGATTTGCCTTGCTTGCTTAGGTAATAGCTGATGGCGCAGCCTATGATTCCGCCTCCAACAATTACCACATCTGCTTTATTTGCTTCCATTATTCCTCGGCCTCCTCTCTTCCAAATACCCTCATTTCTGTTGGTCTCATTGGAGACCTAGCCGTTGCAGGCTCTAGCTGGGCTGGTGAAATGCCAAGTTCTCTTGCCACAATTCCTTTTACCAGCTTCGAACAGGTCTGTCCCTGACACAGTCCCATTCCACATCTTAGGTATCTTCTTATTTCTGTCAGCGTCCACATTCCATCGTGAACGGCTTTTCTTATTTCTCCTTTGGTCACTTCTTCGCACCGGCAAATGATCATATCGTCATCCGGTCCTGGAAGAAATGGACCAATATCCTTGGATCTATCTACAATTGAATTCATACATCATTCCTCCTAGCAGGTGAAAAATCTTGCCTTCATGGCATATTCTTTTGGCACTTTGATGGTCAGCAAGTTGGTATGATCAAAGGCCTTCACTGACTTGACGGATACCACCTCGGCTGGACACAGCTTGGCTCCATCTCTGCCTAAGCCATAGCCCTTGCACCCTACCTCTGGAAGAGGAAGGAATTCATAAGGGATCGTTACCGTCGCGCTGCCATCCGAGCAGTCCTCATCTACCAAAAAGATGGCTTGTCCAGAGCAGCTTGCTACGCACATGCCACAGCCGGTGCACTGGGCATTTTCATTAATAAATGGAAGGAAGGTAATGTTCTCTCCTATGGAGATACATCCTTTCGGACAGGCATCCTGACAAGGATTGCAAGGAATATTTTGGGTGCATTCCATGACGGGATGGATTCCTACCTTGTGGGTAACACCTGGGAATCTTTCCACTTCCTCATCACTGACATATCCCTTCTTCAATAGGTTCTTGGAAATTGCTATGCCTTCGTCTGTTTTTTCAATGACCTTGCCTCGATTCTCTGGGGCAAACATTCCTTGACGAAGACTATCTAGATCCTTTTCTAAGACCTTCAAGGTCTCCTCTTTTTCTTCCTTGGTGCAATAGCCCAAATACTCTGCTACGCATACGCCGGCCATTCTTCCTTCAATCATGGCGGAGGATGCTTCTTCGATTCCGGATACATCCCCTGCTGCAAAGATTCCAGAGATACTAGTCTCTCCATATTGATCGATCAGAGGAACTTGTCCTCCCCTCTTTGGATCATCCTCCATCTTGCAGCCTGCCATCTTGAGCAGCTGTGACATAGGAGAAAGTCCTACTGCTAAGCAGATCGTATCTACATCAAAATATTTTTCTGTTCCTTCTATTGGAGCAAAATGCTCATCGACTTCCCCAATGGTCACTCCTGTTACATGGTCCTTTCCATGGGCCATGCGAATGGTGTGGGACAGATAAAAAGGTACTGCGCACCTTGCTACCTTGGAAGCATGGACTCCATAGCCTCCAATCCTTGGAGCTGCATCTACCAAAGCTACCACTTGGCAGCCTGCTTGCATCAGCTGAAAGGATACGACGAGTCCTACATTTCCCGTTCCTAGCATCAAGACCTTGCTGCCAGGCTGTATTCCATGAAGATTCATCATGGTCTGAGCTGCTCCTGCTCCAATGACTCCTGGAAGTGTCCACCCTGGAAATGTCACCATATTCTCAGCGGCTCCTGTGGCAATGATGATGGTATCCCCCTTGTAGTGGCAGATTTCATCCTGGATGCGAACGCTGACTTCCTTGTCGGTATATAGGCCAATGACGGTGGCATTTAAGATAACTTCTACTCCTACCTCACTAGCTTCTTTTAATAGGTCTTCTCCAATCTTGAATCCTCTTACCTTGGCATGATGTTCTTTGGAGCCGAAGAACTTGTGGATCTGTTTAAAGAGCTGACCTCCCGGCTTGTCATTTTCATCAAATACAATTACCTTCAATCCTCTCTTGGCTGCTTCGATTGCAGCGGATAAACCAGAAGGTCCAGCACCAACAATGATTACTTCATATCTTTTCATAGTGAAACCTCCTTTTCTTCTAGTGCTGTGACGCCGTCTTGGGTCCTGACATCCATGCCTTCTTGTAGCGGCGTAACACAGGTTCTGATATTAGGCTTTCCATCTACGACCATGACGCAATCGGTGCATCTGCCTATGGCACAAAAGATTCCTCTTGGTTTGTGTTCCTTCTTGGTATAGCGATGAATCATGACTCCATTTGCCTTAAGAGCAATGGCGATGGGTTCTCCCTCATGGCCTTTCATTTCTTTTCCGTCAAAGGTAAAAGTAATTTCCTTTCCCTTTTGCGTCTCCCCTAAGATGGGATGATTTTCTATTCTGCTCATACGATTTCCTCCCTATTTGAAACAATTCTTATTGGCTGATCATCGCTTCCATTTCGATTTCTACAAATTGTGTTGGACGATTGAGTCTTGCGATTTCCACCATGGTATTGAGTGGCTTGATGTCGTGGAAAAGCTCTGAATAGGCCTGGCAGATCTTTGCTCCCTGCGTAATATCTGTTGTGTAAATAAAGATGGAAAAGACATCTTCTTTCTTGCCTCCGGCTTCTTCTACTAGCTTAATCTGCTTTTCTAATACATATTTGGTCTGCTCGTAGGCATCTTCCCCGTAGACTGTGCCATCTGCTTGCACGGAAGTTGTGCCTCCGACTTTGATATATGGTCCGATCTTGACCATTCTTGAATAACCTACCTTTTCCTCTAGTGGTGCTCCTGAACTATAATTGACTCTCTTTAATTCCATATCAATTCTCCTTACCTTTCTTTCAAATAAAAGAAGGACGTTCATACACGTTGGTACGAACGCCCTTGTTCTTGTTAGTAATTATTAACATGCTATGGTTATATCACGAATGGACGGGATTGAAAATAAGATTTTTGCTTGAATAGGTAAACCAATTAGTTTCACTAAGCCTTGACAAGGTAGAAGATTTCCTTTAGGATAAGGCCTATAGAAATGGCAAAGGCGCACAGATGATGTGGGCCTTTTTTTGTATTTAGAAAGGGATCTTGAGATGAACCAAAGGCAGATAAAATATTTCTTAGAAGTATACAAGCAAAAGAGTATCAGCAAGGCCGCAGCAAATCTTTTTATTTCTCCTCAGGGCCTGAGTAAGACCATCTCTTCTCTTGAGAAGGAACTAGGAGTAGACCTCTTTAAGCATCAAGGCAATCGCATCATCCCTACGGACAATGCCGCCAAATTCTCCATTCATGCCAAAAATATTATGGATGAGTATCGTCTGATTGAGGGAAAGCTGTTTCTTGATCATAATACGGAAAAGCCTTTAACCATCCACTGTTCTTATGATGTTCCCCAACTGATTGGAGCTGATTTTTTCTATCATTTTAACCAGGCTTATCCCAAGATTCGAATCAACATCAAGGAATTTCCTGACCTGGATATCTTGGATGCTATCTATAAGAACAAAATCGAGCTGGCCATCTGCCCGGGGCCTTTTGACTACCACAAGCTCCATAGCTGTGCTCTTCGCACGGAGCCTTTTTGTCTGATTGTTCCGATCTCTCATCCTCTCGCCCAAAAGGACCTTGTTACTTTTGAAGATTTGTCGAAAGAACCTTTGGTAGTAAAGGATACGAGCAATCCTACCAGCATGAACCAGCTGATCACATTTTTGCAAAATGGTATGGAGCCCAATGTGATCTTAGAGACCTCCGATACTCACCTGATTCATCAAATGGCAGAAGAAAACCTTGCCATAGGAATGAGCCTTCTTTGTCTTGCAAAGAAATCCCAATCAGACAAGGTTAAAATCATCCCTTTTCAGGACCAAACATATGGAAAGACCCTCTATCTCGTTCACAACAAGAGCAATCTGCTTAGCTATGAAGCTAGGGTCTTTTATGATGCAATTACCGATTATTTTCTCCATCAAAGTTAAAGTTCCAACGAGCTTGCCGTCAAACATCACTTGCAAGAGTTTATTTTGCTTCATTTATCATATACAAGGATGAACATCAAGGCTACTAGATTGCTTTGAACAGTTCTTGCTGCTATAGGCGATGGTACTCCTCATCCCTTACAGGTTCACACCATTCATTGGTGCAATTTTCTCCTGGCACCTCAACTGCAATATGAGAAAACCAGCTATCCTTCTTGGCTCCATGCCAGTGTTTGACATTGGAAGGGATCATCACAACACTGCCTTCCTGAAGGGAGATTGCTTCCTTTCCTTCTTCCTGATACCAGCCTTCTCCAGCCGTACAGATCAGCAATTGTCCACCGCCCTTGGTGGCATGATGGATATGCCAGTTATTGCGACAGCCCGGCTCAAAAGTAACATTAGCCGCAAACAAACCGCTTTGGGGATCTGTCAAAGGATTCAAATAAGAATCTCCTATAAAATACTTTGCGTATGCCAAGTTCTCTTGGCCTGTACCAAACATGTTATAAGTTTCAAATGTTTTTTTGTCTTCGAATTTCATCTGCTCACCTTTCCTATCTGCTTGCTGTAAAGCGAATCTATTTTTTATTTAAGGGATATATGGATTTGCATGCATCCATGATACCTTTTTACCCTTTAATCATTTTATCAAATATCTCCCTTCATTTTAAGTCTCCTTGTTGCAAATTAGCATTTACGAAATCCGACTAAGAGCTTATCATAAGAATAAGAAGTAACAAGAAGGAGGCTTTTTTCATGCCTAGCAATAAGTGCTACGATGACATCATCCATCTGCCACATCCCGTTTCCACAAAACACCCACCCATGTCCCTTGAAGATCGGGCTGCGCAGTTCGCACCCTTTGCCGCCTTGACCGGACATGATGCGGCGATTAAGGAAACGGCAAGGATTCGAGACGAAAAGGAACTATTAAGTGATGAGACCATTGCCCTGCTCAATGAGAAGCTGCAGATTATTTCTGAGAATCTCGGCCTTGACCAAAGCGTAGAGATTCGCTACTTTGTTCCGGATAAAACCCCATCCCAAGGAAGCTATATTACTCACTGTGGCATCGTCCACAAGATTGACCGATATGGGCATCAGATCATCATGACAGATGGCACCTGTATTCCCATGGGACAGATCAGCAGCATCGAAGGAGAATGTTTCAGGGATTGGGAGAGTTGACAAGGGCAGCTCTCATGGCTATACTAGGGAAGTAAACTTAACAACGGGGAGCTTGTGTGACAGGCTGAGAGGAAGCTATAGCTTCGACCCATATACCTGATGCGGATAATGCCGCCGTAGGAATCATAAGGATGAAATATGATTGTTCTAAGGCACCGCAAGGTGTCTTTTTTTTGTGCTTTAGAGGTGCAAGGAAGATGCCCTGGTAGAGAAAGAAGGAGAAATATCATGATTGGACAGTATTTAGAAAATGTAAGAAAGAGTGTGCCCCTGATTCACAACATCACCAACTACGTAACCGTTAATGACGTAGCCAACGTGCTTTTAGCTTGTGGTGGCAGCCCTATTATGTCAGATGAACCAGATGATGTTGCTGACATTACATCCATTTGCAATGGCCTTAACATTAACATCGGCACTTTGAACAAGCAATCCATCCAGGCGATGCATATAGCCGGTAAGGTCAGTGCTCAGCTTGGACACAAGATGCTTTTAGATCCCGTCGGTGCAGGTGCAAGCTCTCTTCGCACCCAGACAGCACTGGACTTGATCAAGGAGCTCCCCTTTGATGTGATTCGTGGAAATATCTCTGAGATTAAGACACTCGCTCTAGGAAGTGGCACCACAAAGGGCGTAGATGCCGATGTGGCAGATGCCGTTACCGAAGACAATCTAGATTCGGCCATTGCATTTGTAAAGGACTATGCCAAAGAATCCAAAAGTGTTATTGCCATCACAGGAGCCATCGATCTTGTCAGCGATGGGGAGAAATGCTACATCATTCGAAATGGCCGTAAGGAAATGGGTCTGATTACCGGAACAGGCTGCCAGCTTTCAGGCATGATGACAGCATTTATTGCCGCCAATCCAGAAGATTTGTGCGCTAGTGCAGCGGCAGCGGTATGCACCATGGGACTTGCCGGAGAAATTGCCTATGCCCATATGCAAAGTGGGGATGGCAACGCTACCTATCGCAACCGCATCATTGACGCAATCTACAATATGACACCGGCCATGCTTGAGGAAGGAGCTCGCTATGAAATTAGATAAAAAGGACCTTATCTTGTATGCCGTAACGGATACTAGATGGTTGAAGGAAGGCGAAAGACTCTATGACCAGGTAGAAGCTGCCATAAAAGGTGGCGTAACCTTTGTTCAGCTAAGAGAAAAGGAGCTTTGCCAAGAAGACTTTTATGCAGAGGCATTAGAAATCAAGGAACTATGTAAGCGTTATCAGGTTCCATTTGTGATTAATGACAATGTGGAAATTGCTCTTAAGATAGACGCAGATGGAATCCATGTAGGACAAGATGATATGGAAGCAGGAGATGTTCGCTCCAAACTAGGACCAGACAAAATCATTGGCGTATCCGCCCACACAGTAGAAGAAGCTCTAACTGCCCAAGAAAGGGGCGCAGACTATCTTGGAGTGGGAGCCGTCTTTCCTACTGGATCAAAAGACGATGCCGATGTCCTAGATGCGCAAGTAGTAAAAGATATTATTGCGGCCGTTCAGATTCCAGTAGTTGCCATTGGTGGCATCACCTTAGACAATGTACACAAACTAGCTGGATATGGTCTAGACGGAGTCGCTGTCATCAGCGCCATCTTTGCCCAAGATTCCATTGAAGAAGCAACTGGTATCTTAAAGGATGCTACCAAGAAAATGGTTGAGGCATGACTTTAAAAAAATGAATTAAGGTAACTAAAAACAAATCAACCGACGGCTGAT
>CAVJBW010000007.1:0-2950 GCA_963647625.1 Lachnospiraceae bacterium | reverse complement strand
ACCACCTTCAGTCGTCCCGCCCATGCGGAAAAATTAATGCAATAAGAAAGGATGAAAGAAATGAATACAGCATTAACAATCGCTGGAAGTGATTCTAGCGGAGGCGCCGGAATTCAAGCAGATATCAAAACAATGATTAGTAATGGGGTCTATGCCATGAGCGCAGTCACAGCCCTTACTGCACAAAATACAACCGGCGTTACAGGAATTATGGAAGTCACACCTGAATTTTTAGATCAGCAGCTCGATAATATCTTTACAGATATCTACCCCGACGCTGTAAAGATCGGAATGGTTTCCTCTAAAGCCCTGATTGAAAGAATTGCCAGCAAGCTACTAGAGTATCATGCCCACCATATTGTGGTTGACCCAGTCATGGTAGCAACGAGTGGAGATTCCCTTATTAAGCAGGAAGCAGTAGAGGCCTTGAAGGAACATCTCCTTCCACTTGCTACAGTGATTACCCCAAATATTCCAGAGGCTGAGATCCTCTCTGGCATGAAGATTCAGAGTCAAGAAGATATGGTCCTGGCCGCTGAGATCATAGGCACTCGCTATCACTGCGCAGTACTGTGCAAGGGGGGACACCGTATTAATGATGCCAATGATCTGTTGTGGCAAGATGGTGACAGCAGATGGTTCTACGGCCATAGAATCAACAATCCTAATACCCACGGGACCGGCTGCACCTTGTCTAGTGCTATTGCCTCGAATCTAGCCAAGGGCTATGATCTAGATACTTCTGTACAAAGAGCCAAGAAATATATCTCAAATGCACTAGCTGACATGCTTGATCTTGGTAAAGGCAGTGGCCCTATGAATCATGGCTTTGCTATCTGCAATGAGTTCACTCGCTCAGCAAAGGAGGTTCTATAGATATGAAAGAGAAAAGAACTTCCTTATTCGAAAATGGTCTGATCTGGTTTGGCGCCGGCGTATCCCTGGCAGAAATTCTCACCGGAACAAGCTTTGCTTCCCTGGGATTTTCTAGGGGAATCCTAGCCATTATCATCGGCCATCTCATCGGCTGTGCTATGCTCTTTCTAGCCGGAATCATTGGTGGCAAGACAAGGCGCAGTTCCATGGAAACGGTAAAAATGAGCTTTGGAGAAAAGGGGGGCATCTTCTTCGCTCTTATGAATGTATTACAGCTTGTTGGCTGGACCGCTATTATGATCTACGACGGAGCCCTAGCAGCTTCCGGCATCTTTCCTATTGGGAACTGGATCTGGTGCCTGGTCATCGGTGGACTGATTATCCTCTGGATCTTGGTGGGAATTACCAACCTTGGAAAAATAAATACCTTGGCCATGGCCGCTCTTTTCCTATTGACTGTGGTTCTATGTAAAATTATTTTCTTTGGTGGAAATACCCCTGCCCTAGACCTTAGTGAGTCAATGAGCTTTGGCGCAGCTGTAGAGCTGTCGGTGGCAATGCCACTTTCCTGGCTGCCACTCATCAGCGACTACACCAGAGAAGCCAAAGAACCTGTCAAGGCTACGGCAGTCAGCGCAGTTACCTACGGACTCATCAGCTGCTGGATGTATATCATCGGTATGGGCGCTGCCATTTATACCGGAGAGTCTGATATTGCTCTTATTATGGTCAAGGCAGGACTCGGCACCCTAGGCCTATTGATTATTATATTCTCTACGGTAACAACCACCTTTTTAGATGCCTACTCAGCTGGCATCTCCGCGGAATCGATCTTCTCTAAGCTGACGGGCAAGCCTGCGGCTCTAGTAGTTACGGTCATAGGCATGATCGCTGCCATCCTATATCCTATGGACAATATCACAGGATTTCTTTATCTGATTGGCTCGATCTTTGCTCCTATGATTGCCATCCAGATTGCGGACTTTTTTATCTTAAAGAGACGAGACCATCTAGGAAAATCTCTAGACCTTGTCAATATGATTCTATGGGTGGTAGGATTTATCCTATATCGTTGTCTGATGAATGTAGACTTGATCCTAGGTAATACCCTACCCGATATGGTAATCACTATTCTTCTATGCATCCTGATCCGAAAGATTCTAGGAAGAAAAAATAAAATCAGCTAAAACATTCAAAGCCTTGTATCCGTCTCATACAAGGCTTTGTTCCTTCTATCCCTCAACAAATACCCTGCCTGATGGCTACATAAACTTCTTGCCAGAACCCCATGCGTCACCAACCTTTTTTCCAACTACATGATAAGCATTGTTGAAAGGATCAAAGGTAATTGGTGCTACCTTGCTTACATCCACCTTGCCATCTGTCAGGGCAGACTCATCTACGCTGACATTGACAATCTCTCCCTTCATAATACCCGTGTTCGAATCATAGGAAATCAGCTTGCACTCCATACATACTGCTAGTTCATTGATGATTGGAGCATCTACATATTCGCTTTTGGTGACGGTCATTTTGGCTGCTTCAATCTTGTTGGCCACTTGATTGCCCGTTGCTATGCCAAAATAATCGCACTGCGCTACATACTTTTCATCTGCCATACTGATGGTAAAAGCTTCCTTGGCTAGAATATTCTTGGTTGACTTGTGACTTGCTGAAATACACATGGTCACTTCTGTTGCTGCACTGATTCCACACCAGGCTGCATTCATGGCACAAGGAATATCATTCTCATCATATGATGCAATAATAAATACTGGCTGTGGAAAACTGTAAGGTTTTGCTCCAAAATTCTTTCTACTCATTGTCTTGTCCTCCTATTTCAATGAATGGTTCTATGGGTTCTTTTTTTATATATTGATATGAGGGGGCAAAAGGTATCTTGCCCTGCATTTATGATTCCTCTTCACATCCTGGAAATCCATAATAAGTCATTTCATTCCACTTGGCATTTACCGCTTCCATTTCTTTTTTCTGCATGATACGGCTACGATCGCTGAGAATTGCTAGCATCTCATCTGCTACCTCCTCCATGGGAAGGTGTTCATAGTAAGAC